>NZ_JABMCW010000021.1:0-33322 GCF_013179705.1 Pseudomonas sp. CM25
GTAAGCAGGCGGGGAATATCGACCAGCACGCTGGCCGGAGCCGGCTTGCCTGCCAAAGGACTGAGCGTCATGCAAAAACCTCGAGTTCAACGGATGTTGGTGTTGGAGCGTGCAGTGTACTGAGAGTTGCAATGCCGTGCGATGGGCGGTAGCAAAGAAAAGAACAGCTGACGCGCCCCTTGTAGAAGCGGCCTTGCGTCGCGATCGGGCCGCAAGGCCGCTCCTATAGACTCCGCGCATGCCGCTCATCTTGCGGATGCCGGTCTAGAGTAGAGGCCATACCCATCGAATACGAGGCCCCATGGCTTTCCACCGTCTGACCCGCACCCACCCACGCCTGAGCATCGCCGCCGCCGTCGGCCTGCTCGGGGCGTGGCTCATCCCCGCCGACGACACCGTGCAGCATATCCTCGCCGGCTGGAACCTTGGCGTATGGCTATACCTGCTGCTGGTGCTGTACCTGAGCTGGAACGCCAGCCCGGAAAAGGTCCGCAAGGTCGCCCGGGTCGAAGACGAAAACGCCGGCCTGGTCCTGCTCACCGTGTGCATTGCCGCCATCGCCAGCCTTGCCGCAGTGACCTTGCAACTGGTGTCCAGCCGCGATCTGCAAGGTGCTGACCAGGCCCTGCATTACCTGTACACCGGCCTGACCGTGGCAGGGTCCTGGCTACTGATCGGCTGCATATTCAGCCTGCACTACGCGCGGCTGTTCTACACAGGGCAGAACCATGAACCGCCGCTGCGCTTCGCCGATGGCGAGCGCAACCCGGATTACTGGGACTTCCACTACTTCTCCTTCACCATCAGTGTGGCGGTGCAGACTTCCGATGTGGGTGTGGCCGGACGGGGATTGCGGCGGGTGGTGCTGGCGCATTCGCTGGTGGGGTTCGTGTTCAATACGGCGATTCTGGGATTCACCATCAATATCGCGGCAGGGCTACTGGGCTGAGCGCGCCGCTCGTCCGAAAGTATCAGAGCATTATCATGGAGATATGCACCGCGACAGCTCAAGGAAAACGTTTGCTTGGCCAGTTGCCGCCCGGCATGCCCCCGAAGCTATGTGATCTCTGTCATGCATTAGTACATTTGTCGTATTTGCAGCCGAGAATCACCCATGGCAGGTGCTATCTTTACCTTCCCGGCGGCCGCATCGATGTGGCCACTTGCTCACCACGTCCAGGTACGGACAAGGAGGCTGGCATGAACAAGATGACGTTCCCCAACGCCTGCCAGGTGATGCGCTGGCATTTCCACCCGCTGGGTTTCGAAGCCAACATGGATGCGCCACGCAGCATGATCGCGCGGCTGTTCGACCGCGCTACCGGGGAGACCGTACTGGCCATTGCCGGCATCCCTTGCGCGGCCATCATGGCCGCCGCCGATGTCGAACGCATCATCGAGGCCGTCGAGGCCGAGATGGATGCTTTCTTACCCGCCTTTACCCTGCGCGCTGCGGTCTAGACTGCTGCCGTATTTTTCTCGCCCAGGGCCTGCAACCTGCTCATGAACTGCTCGGCCGGCACAGGTTGCCCAAGCAGGTAGCCCTGCAGCGAATCACAGCCCAGGCGGGTCAGGAAAGCCTGTTGCCTGTCGGTCTCGACCCCTTCGGCCACAATCCGCAGCCCCAGCGCCTGGCCCAGGGCGACGATTGCCGAGACGATTGCCGCATCGTCGCTGTCCTGCTCCAGGTCACGGACGAAACCGCGATCGATCTTCAGCTCGTTGGCCGGCAGGCGCTTGAGGTACATCAGGCTGGAATAACCGGTACCAAAGTCATCGATGGACAGGTCCACGCCCATGTCCGACAGGCGCTGCAGCACGGCCAGGCTGGCATCAGCGTCGTGCATGGCAGTGGTTTCGGTGATTTCCAGGGTCAGGCAGTTGGCCGGCAGGCCGTTCTGCTCAAGCGCCTTTGCCACGCTCTCGACCAGCCCTGCGTGGCAGAACTGGATAGCAGACAGGTTCACCGCCATGCGCCACCCCTGGTGGCCCTGGTCCAGCCATTCACGCATCTGGCGGCATGCCTCGCCAAGCACCCACTCACCGATTGGAATGATCAGCCCGGTCTTTTCCGCCAGGCCAATAAAGCGGTCGGGCAGCAACAGGCCCTGCTGCGGATGCTCCCAGCGCAGCAACGCCTCGGCACCGATCGGCTGGCACGCCTGGGCATCGAATTTGGGCTGGTAGTGCAGGCGGAACTGGCGCTGCTCAAGGGCCTGGCGCAAGTCCTGCAACAGCTGCAACTGCTGGCGGGCGTTACTGTTCATCGACACGTCGAAGAAGCTGTAGCCGTTCTTGCCGGCGCTTTTGGCGTGGTACATGGCGGCGTCGGCGTTGCGCAGCAGCTCGTGCTGGTCCTGGCCATTGCCCGGGTAAAGAACGATGCCCAGGCTCGCTGACAATTGCAGGTCGTGCTCGGCCACGCGGAATGGCCGCGATACCAGGTTGACCTGCTTGACCGCCACGTCCATGGCATCGTCCGGTTCCTGCAACTCCACCAGCAGGACAAATTCGTCGCCGCCAATGCGCGCCAGTGTGTCCTGGCTGTGCAGATGCCCGCGCAGGCGCCCTGCCACGGCCTTGAGCAGCAGGTCGCCGATATGGTGGCCGAACGCATCGTTGACCGGCTTGAAGCCGTCCAGGTCGATGAACATCAGGGCAAAACAGCCGCCCTGCTCCGCCACCTTGGCGATGGCTTGCTCGATGCGGTCGGCCAACAGGGTGCGGTTGGGCAGATCGGTGAGAGTATCGTGCAGGGCAAGCTGCGTGAGCTCCTGATTGGCCAGAGTCAGCGAACGGGCCAGCTCGGCGGTGCGTGCCTCCAGGCGGGCGTCCAGCACCGAGGTCAGCAAGGCCACCGCCAATACCGCCAGGGTGGTGATCAGCACCAGGTAGACCAGGCCGTCACCCTGCAGGCCGCTGCCCAGCGCGCCGCAAAAGCTGCCCTCGGGGAAATTCGCCGCCGCCATGCCGGTGTAGTGCATGCCGACGATGGCAAAGCCCATCACCACCGCCGCCAGACCACGGATCTGCCTGACATAGGGCGTGTGCTTGCGCAGGCGGAAGGCGATCCACAGGGCCGCTGCTGATGCCCCAACCGCTATCAGCAAGGAGGCACCGAACAAGGCTGGGTCATAGTCGATTCCCGGCAGCATGCGCAGCGCGGCCATGCCGGTGTAGTGCATGCAGGCGATGCCCGCCCCCATGATCAGCGCACCAAAGCCCAGCTGCAGCCAGGGCAGACTTGGTTGGCTGACCAGCCACAAGGCAAAGCCTGAAGACAACACGGCAATCAGCAGCGAGAACGCGGTCAGGGGCAGGTCGTAACCCAGGTCGATGGGCAGGCTGAAGGCGAGCATGCCGATAAAGTGCATCGACCATACGCCGATGCCCATGGCCAATGCGCCACCCCCCATCCACAAGTATGCAGCCCGGCCCTTGGCCGTGGCGATACGGCCGGTAAGGTCCAGGGCGGTATAGGACGCCAGGATCGCCACGCACAGCGAAATCAACACCAGCGAAGAGGAGTAGCTACCGGTCAACATGGGGAGTTCCAGCGCGGGACAGGGGGGCCCGGAAAAAGCTGACGATTGTACTCAAGCTTTGCCGAAACGCACGGGGTTTTTGCGAATGGGAATGGATCCAAAGATCGCGCCCTTCACTGTGCTTTCAGGGCTGCTGTGCAGCCCATCGCCGGCAAGCCAGCTCCCACAGGGTCCGCACTGTCTCAAGCAGTGTGTGGTGCCTGTGGGAGCTGGCTTGCCGGCGATGAGGCCGTCACAGGCATCATAAGGCTTGGAAAGCGAGTCAATCCTGCTCGGCAAACGCCTGATCGGCGTCCCAGCCCCCACCCAGCGCGGCAACCAGTTGCACACTGGCCACCAACCGCCCCTGCAGCAGGTTCAACACACTGCGCTCGTTGCTCAGCGCCGTGGTCTGCACATTCACCACATCCAGGTAGCCGATCAGCCCGGCACGGTACTGGTTCTCGGTCAGGCGCAGCGACTCGCGGGCTGCATCCAGCGCCTCCTGGCGCACCACCGCTTCGTCGCCATACACCTTCAGCTGCACCAGCAGGTTTTCCACTTCCTTGAAACCGTCCAGCACGGTCTGGCGGTACTGCGCCACGGTCTGGTCATATACCGCCACCGTGCGGTCCACTTCGGCACTGCGCTTGCCGGCGTCGAACAGGTTCAGCGCCAGCTGCGGGCCCACCGACCAGTAGCGGTTGGGCAGCTCGATCCAGTTGTTGAAACTGCTGCTGGAATAACCGCCACTCATGCTCAGGCTCAGGTCCGGGAAATACGCCGCCCGCGACACGCCGATATTGGCGTTGGCCGCCATCACGTTACGCTCGGCCGAGGCAATGTCCGGCCGCCGCTCCAGCAACTGCGAAGGCAATGAAACCGGAATCTGCGGCAGAGCCGGAATGTTCTTGCTGTCGGCCAGGGCAAAGTTGGCCGGCGTCTTGCCCATCAGCACGGCAATGGCGTTCTCGAACTGCGCGCGCTGCCAGATCAGGTCGATCAGGTCGGCCTGGGTGCTCTTCAACTGGGTACGCGCCTGGGCCACCGCATCGGGGCCGGCGACACCGGCCCGGTACTGGTTTTCGTTCATTCGCAGCGAGCGTTCATAGGCCGCCACGGTAGCTTCCAGCAAGCGCTTCTGCTCGTCGATTACCCGCAGTTGCAGGTAGTTCTGCACCAGCTCCGACTGCTGGCTGAGGCGGATCGAGGCCAGGTCGGCCAGGCTGGCTTCAGCACTGGCTTCATTGGCGTTCAGGGTTTCGCGCAGCTTGCCCCACAGGTCGATCTCCCAGCTGACGCCCAACTGTGCGTTGTAGGTGTCGCGGATGCCGCTGCTGCTGCTGGACAGGCTCGAGCTGGAACTGCCCGTACCCTGGGCAGAGCGGTTCTTGCCGACCGTCAGGTCCAGGCTGGGGAACAACCCTGCCCGGCTGCTGCGCACCAGTGCCTGGGCCTGGCGATACTGGGCTTCGGACTGCGCCACGGTCTGGTTGCTGCGGTTCAGCTCTTCGACCAGCGCGTTCAGCCCGGCATCGCCGTACAGTTCCCACCAGGCCCCGCGGGCGATGGCATCGGACGGCGTGGCCTGGGTCCAGCCTTCGGCGTGCTTGAACTGCGCCGCCGGGCTGTCCAGCTCGGGGCGGTGGTAGTCCGGGCTCAAGCTACAGGCACTGAGCAAGGCCGCGCACAATCCGGCACCCAGCAGGCGCGAGCCGCGGCCACGGGTCAGCACTTGCAGGGCACGGTGAAGTGGGGTCTGGGCAAAAGTCATAGCGGGGTATCCAGGGCGGCGTCGGTGCGCACGCCGCGCCAACGGTTGAAACGGTGACGCAGGTGGTCCAGGTACAAGTACACCACCGGCGTCGTATAAAGGGTCAGGACCTGGCTGAACACCAGGCCACCAATGATGGTCAGGCCCAGCGGCTGGCGCATCTCCGCACCCTCGGCACGGCTGAGCAACAGCGGCAGGGCACCAAGAATGGCCGCCAGGGTGGTCATCAGGATCGGCCTCAGGCGCAGCAGGCAGGCACGGCGGATCGACTCTTCCGGCGACAGGCCCTGATGGCGCTCCAGCTGCAAGGCCAGGTCGATCATCAGGATGGCGTTCTTCTTCACCACGCCAATCAGCAGGAATAGCCCCAGCAGCGAGATCAGGCTGAACTCGCCACCGGTGACGTACAGCGCCAGCAACGCACCGACCCCTGCCGAGGGCAAGGTCGAGAGGATGGTCAGCGGGTGAATATAGCTCTCGTAGAGAATACCCAGCACCAGGTAAACCAGCACCAAAGCGCCGAGGATCATGAACGGCTGGCCTTCCTGGGTCTTGGCGAAGGCGTTGGCCGTGCCGCCGAGCTTGGCGATCACCTCTTCAGGCAGGCCCAGCTTGGCCACCGCACGCTCCACGGCTGCCATGGCCTGGTCGGTGCTGTAACCTTCGGCGACATCGAAGGCGATGTCCTCGGAGGCGAACTGCCCCTCGTGGCTGACCCGGTCGTTGGCCAGGCTGTTCTCGTAGTGGGCGATGGTCGACAGCGGCACGCGAGCGCCGTCGGCGGTAATCACCTGCACTTGCTCGAGGGTGCTAGGGTCCCAGGCATACTTGGGGTTGATCTCCAGCACCACCTGGTACTGGTTGAGGCTGTCGTAGATGGTGGAGATCTGCCGCTGGCTGTAGGCGTTGTTGAGCACCGTGGTGACCATGCTCATGTCGATGCCCAGGCGTTTGGCCTGGTCACGGTCTACCACCAGGGTCACCTGCTGGGTGCCAGAACCGTCGCGGGCATCGATGGCGGTCAGTTCGGGCAGCGCGCGTATCGCCGCCACTACCTTGGGGAACCACTCGCGCAGGGCTGACAGGTCACCGCTCTGCAAGGTATAAAGGTACTGCGACGAGCTCTGGTCGCGGCCACCACCCCCCAGTTGCAGGTCCTGGTCGGCCATCAGGAACAGCCGCCCGCCGGGCACCTTGGGCATTTCCTTGCGCAACCGTTCAATCACCTTCTGCGCGTCGATCTTGCGCTCGCTGATCGGCTTCAGGCGCACAAGTACCATAGCGTTGTTGGTACCGCTGTTGCCGCCGATGAAACCGGCCACGCTCTGCACGGCCGGGTCCGCCAGCAGCGCCCGGCGGTAAATTTCCATCTTCGGCTGCATCACCCCGAACGACAGCCCGTCATCGCCACGGATGAAGCCCATCAACTGCCCGGTATCCTGCTGCGGGATGAGCGTTTTCGGCACCACCACATACAGGGCGACGTTCAGGCCGATGGTCGCCAGCAGGCTGATCAAGGTCAGGCGCCGGTGGCGCAGCACCCAGCCCAGGCTGCGGTCATAGCCATCGACCATGCGCTCGTGCAGTTTGTCGCTGTAGCGCTGCAGACGCGTCGGCTGGGCGCGGTGCGGCTTCAGCCAGCGGGCGCAGAGCATCGGCGTGAGGGTCAGCGAGACCACAAGCGAGACGATGATGGCCGCCGCCAGGGTGATCGAGAATTCCTGGAACAGGTTGCGCACGATGCCGCCCATGAACAGGATCGAGACGAACACTGCCACCAGCGAGACGTTCATGGACAGCAAGGTGAAGCCGACTTCCCTGGCGCCGAGAAACGCCGCGCGCATCGGCGGCTGGCCGTCCTCGATATGCCGCGAAATGTTCTCCAGCACCACAATGGCATCGTCCACCACCAGGCCGGTGGCGAGAATCAGCGCCATCAGCGACAGGTTGTTGAGGGAAAACCCGCACAGGTACATCACCGCGAAGGTGCCGACCAGCGACACCGGCACCGCCAGGCTGGGGATCAACGAAGCACGGAAACTGCCGAGGAACAGGTAGACCACCAGAATCACAAGCACCACGGCGACCAGCAGGGTGTGCTCGGCCTCTTTCAGGGTGGCCTTGATCACTGGCGAGCGGTCCATCGCCACGTTCAGCTGGACGCTGGCCGGCAGCAGCGACTGCAGGGCCGGCAGCTGTGCGTGGATCTGGTCGACGGTCTCGATGATGTTGGCGCCGGTCTGGCGGTTGACCACCAGCAGCACCGCACTCTGGTCGTTGAAGAAACCGCTGTTGTAGCGGTTTTCGACGCCGTCGGTCACGGTCGCCACATCGGCCAGACGCAAGATGGTGCCATTTTGCTGGCGGATCACGATCGGTTCGTAGTCCTTGGCCTTTTCCAGCTGGTCGTTGGCGCGCACTTGCCAGTTGCGCTCGCCGTCCTCTACAAAGCCCATGGGCCGGCGCTGGTTGGCATTGGCCACGGCGGTGCGAACTTCGTCCAGCGACAGGCTGTACTGGTTGAGCAGTTGCGGCTCGACGGCAATGCGCACCGCCGGCAACGAACTGCCACCGATCTGCACTTCCCCTACCCCGCTCACCTGGGCC
This sequence comes from Pseudomonas sp. CM25, assembly GCF_013179705.1. Classification (NCBI taxonomy): domain Bacteria; kingdom Pseudomonadati; phylum Pseudomonadota; class Gammaproteobacteria; order Pseudomonadales; family Pseudomonadaceae; genus Pseudomonas; species Pseudomonas sp. CM25. The sequence continues at coordinate 7,906 of NZ_JABMCW010000021.1, forward strand.
AGGCTCTGCGACAGGATGGTATCGGCCAGGTCGTACAGCTGACCCTTCTGCAACACATCCGAAGTCAGTGACAGCACCATGATCGGTGCCTGCGCCGGGTTGATCTTCTTGTAGGTGGGCATGCTGCGCATGCCACTGGGCAACAGATTGCGGGTAGCATTGATGGCCGCCTGCACTTCACGCGCAGCGCCGTCGATGTCCCGGCCCTGCTCGAAGCCGATGATGACCCGCGTCGAGCCCTGGTTCGAGCTGCTGGTCAGGGTGGTAACGCCGGCGATGCTGCCAAGCTTGCGCTCCAGCGGCGTGGCCACGGTAGAGGCCATGACCTCCGGGCTGGCCCCCGCCAGGTTGGCCTGCACCACGATCACCGGGAAGTCCATCTGCGGCAACGGCGCCACCGGCAGCAGGCCGAAGCTGACGCCACCCAGCAGCATGATCGCCAGGCTCAGCAGCATGGTCGCGACCGGCCGGCGAATAAAAGGTGCGGACAGGTTCATGCCTCGGCCTGCTTCGCGTCAGTGGCCGGGCGCCAGCGCTGGGCCAGGCGGTCGAAGTACAGGTAGATGACCGGTGTGGTGAACAGCGTCAGCACCTGGCTGACCAGCAGCCCGCCGACCATCACCAGGCCCAGCGGCTGGCGCAGTTCGGCACCGGAACCGGTGGCCAGCATCAGCGGCACAGCGCCGAACAGCGCCGCCAGGGTGGTCATCAGGATCGGCCGGAAGCGCAGCAGCGCCGCCTGGTAGATCGCATCCTGCGGGCTCATGCCCTGGTGTCGCTCGGCCTCCAGGGCGAAGTCGATCATCATGATGGCGTTTTTCTTGACGATGCCGATCAGCAGGATGATGCCGATGATGGCGATCATGCCCAGGTCGTTGCCACTGAGGATCAACGCCAGCAAGGCGCCGACCGCTGCCGATGGCAGGGTCGAGAGGATGGTCACCGGGTGGATATAGCTCTCGTACAGCACGCCCAGCACGATGTACATGGTCACCACAGCGGCCAGAATCAGCAGCAAGGTGCTCGACAAGGATGCCTGGAACGCCTCGGCGGCGCCCTGGAATTTGGTCTGCACGCCAATCGGCATGCCGATGTCCTGCTGCACCTGCTCGATCACCTTCACCGCCTCGCCCAGCGAAGCGCCGTGCGCCAGGTTGAACGACATCATCACCGCCGGGAACTGGCCGATGTGCGAGATCGCCAGTTGCGCCTGGCGCTGCTCGACACGTGCCAGCGCAGACAGGCGCACCTGGCCGCCGTCGCTGGCCTTGACGTGGACCGCCTCCAGCGCCTGCGGGCCGATGCTTGCCGCATCGCGCGACTGCAGCACCACCCGGTACTGGCTGGCCTGGGTGTAGATGGTCGAGATCTGCCGCTGGCCGAAGGCGTCGTACAGGGCGTTGGTGATCTGCGAAACGTTGATCCCCAGGCGGCTGGCCATGTCGCGGTCAATCACCAGGTACACCTGCAGCCCCTTGTCCTGCAGGTCGCTGGCCACGTCCTGCAGTTCGGGCCGCTGCTGCAGGGCATTGGTCAGCTTGCCGCTCCACAGCGCGAGCAGGTCGGCATCCGGCGAAGACAGGCTGAACTGGTACTGGGTACGGCTGACCCGGTCTTCGATGCTCAGGTCCTGCACCGGCTGCATGAACAGGCGGATACCGACCAGCTTGTCGACCTGCGGCTGCAGGCGGCTGATCACCTCGGCGGCGGTGGCATCGCGCTCGCCATGCGGCTTGAGGTTGATCAGCAGGCGGCCACTGTTGAGCGTGGCGTTGTCGCCGTCCACGCCAATATACGAGGACAGGCTCTGCACCGCCGGGTCCTGCAGGATCACCTTGCTCAAGGCCTGCTGGCGGTCGCTCATGGCGGCGAACGAAGTGGATTGCGGGGCTTCGGAAATACCCTGGATCACCCCGGTGTCCTGCAGCGGGAAGAATCCCTTGGGTACGATCATGTACAAGAACACGGTCAGCACCAGGCTGGCCACTGCCACCAGCAGGGTCAGCGGCTGGTGCCGCAGAACCCACTGCAAGCCGCGGCCATAGTGCTTGATCAGCCAGTCGATCCAGGCGCCACTGGCGCGGTAGAAGCGGCCCTGCTCCTCTTCCTTGGGCTCACGCTTGAGCAGCCGTGCGCACATCATCGGCGTCAGTGTCAGCGAAACCACCAGGGAGATCAGGATCGCCACCGCCAGGGTGATGGCGAACTCGCGGAACAGCCGGCCGACCACATCGGCCATGAACAGCAGCGGGATCAACACCGCAATCAGCGAGAAGGTCAGCGAGATCAGGGTGAAGCCGATTTGCCGGGCACCCTTGAGCGCCGCCTGCAAAGGGGTCTCGCCCTCCTCGATGTGCCGGGAAATGTTCTCCAGCATGACGATGGCATCATCGACCACGAAACCGGTAGCGATGGTCAGGGCCATCAAGGTCAGGTTGTTCACCGAGAAGCCGGCCAGGTACATCACGCCGAAGGTGCCGATCAGCGACAGCGGCACGGCAATCGAGGGAATGAGGGTGGCGCTGAAGCGACGCAGGAAGACGAAGGTGACCATCACCACCAGCACGATGGCGATCAGCAACTCATGCTGCACGTCCTTGACCGCAGCGCGGATGGTCTGGGTACGGTCGGTGAGCACCGATACATCAAGGCCGGCCGGCAGGTTGTCGGTGATCGACGGCAGCAGCTCCTTGATGCGGTCGACCACCTCGATCACATTGGCGCCGGGCTGACGCTGGATATTCAGCAGCACTGCCTGGTTCTGGTTGGCCCAGGCTGCCAGACGCTCGTTTTCGGCGCCATCGACAATCTCAGCGACATCCTTGAGCCGTAGGGGCGCGCCATTGTTGTAGGCCAGGATCAGGTTGGCGTACTCCGCCGGGGTGCGCAGCTGGTCGTTGGCATCGAGCATCGACACCCGGGTCGGGCCGTCGAAGTTGCCCTTGGGCTGGTTGACGTTGGAAGCGCCTATAAGGGTCCGCACATCTTCCAGGTTCAGGCCATTGGCCGCCAACGCATCGACGTTGACCTTGATCCGCACCGCCTGACGCTGGCCGCCAGCAATGCTGACCATGCCCACACCACTGATTTGCGCGAGCTTCTGTGCCACGCGAGTGTCGACCAGGTCATTGAGCTTGGGCAGCGGCATGGTTTTGGACGAGATGGCCAGGGTCAGCACCGGGGTGTCGGCCGGGTTGACCTTGTTGTACACCGGTGGTGCCGGCAGGTCGCTGGGCAGGAGGTTGCTGGCGGCGTTGATCGCGGCCTGCACCTGTTGCTCGGCGACGTCCATGTTCATGTCGAGGTTGAAGCGCAGGGTCAGCACCGAAGCACCGCCGGAGCTGGTCGAGGCCATTTGCTCCAGGCCCGGCATCTGCCCGAACTGACGTTCCAGTGGCGCGGTTACCGCGCTGGTCATCACCTGCGGACTGGCGCCGGGGTACAGGGTCATGACCCGGATGGTCGGGTAATCCACCTGCGGCAACGCCGACACCGGCAGCAGCTTGTAGGCGATCAGGCCGGCCAGGACGATGGCCAGCATGCTCAGCGTGGTGGCGACCGGCCGCAGGATGAACAGGCGCGAGAGGTTCATGCGCCCGCCTTGCCTGCTGCTTTAACCGGCTGTTGCGGAAGCTGCGGCGCACCGCTTTGCGCCGAGCCTTTGGCGTCCTGGCCCTGCAGGTGCTGACCAGGCGTGGTCGGCACTTGCGAGCTGTCTTCGACCACCTCGACCTTGGTGCCTTCGCGCAGGCGATCGGTGCCTTCCAGCACCAGGCGGTCGCCAGCGGCCAGGCCTTCAAGGATGACGCTGTTGTCGCCGTCGCTGGCGCCGACCTTGAGCTTGCGCACGTTCACGGTGTTCTCGGCGTTGACCACATAGGCGAAGGTACCGTCGTTGCCGAACTGGATCGCCGCTGCCGGAGCCATGACCACCTGCTTGAGGGTGTCGGCCAGCAGGCGCACGTTGACGAACTGATTGGGGAATAGCGCCAGGTCCTTGTTCTCGAAGCGGCCTTTGAACTTCAGGGTGCCGGTGGTGGTGTCGATCTGGTTGTCGATGCTGCCTAGCACGCCGGTGGACTGCAGCTTGCTGTCACTGCGGTCCCAGGCCTCGACCGGCAGGCTGGCGCCGCTGCGATAGCGCTCCAGCACCGTGCTCAGCTCGGTTTCCGGCAGGGTGAAGGCGACGTTGATCGGCTCGGTCTGGGTAATGACCACCAGCGCGGTGGCATCGTTGGCTGCCACCAGGTTGCCCAGGTCGAGCTGGCGCAGGCCCACCCGGCCGTTGATTGGCGAGCGGATCTGGGTGAAATCGAGGTTCAGGCGGGCGTCATTGACCTGCGCCTGGTTGGTCTTGACCAGCCCCTGGAACTGCGCCACCTGCGCTTCGGCGGTATCGAGGGTTTGCTTGGCGATGCTGTCTTCGGCGTACAGGCCTTTATAACGGGCCACGTCGACCTGGGCATTTTTCAGCTGCGCCTGGTTCTGGGCCAGGGTGCCTTCGGCCTGCTGCAGGGCGATGCGGTAGGAACGCGGGTCGATCTCGGCGAGCAGATCGCCGGCCTTGACCTGCTGGCCTTCCTTGAAGTGGATTTTCACCAGCTCGCCCGCCACGCGGCTGCGCACGTTCACGGTATTGGTCGCAGTGACCGTGCCCAGTGCCTTGTAGTACAGCGGGAAGTCGCCCACACGTACCGGTTCGACACGGACCGGCACCGGGTCGGTGGAGCCGCCGAAGCCCGGCCGGCCGCCCATGCCCATGCCCTTGCCACCGCGCCCGCCGCCGGCTTCTTGATGCACAGGCGCCGCTGCGGGCCACAGCCACCAGGCGAGGGCCGCCACCAGCAGCAGGATCAGCAGGCCGACGAGCCAGCGACGGGGGGAACGGGAATTGGACGCTTGCATGGGTTGAACGAACCTTGTTCGGAATGACGACTTGGGAGGGTGAACGATAAGCACTGGCATCGTTTTAGCAAAGGCCCTTTACCAGAGGTTTACCTTTGCCTGACGTTGCCAAAACGCGGAATTTTAAATGAAAACGGCCCGGAACGTGTTCCGGGCCGTTACAGGGTTTTGCTTGGAGTGGAGATGGGCCTGAAGGTTTCCGTTGCCTTTGCTGGCCCTATCGCCGGCAAGCCAGCTCCCACAAGCACATCACAGGCATTGAGAACAGCCTTGTACCTGTGGGAGCTGGCTTGCCGGCGATAGGGCCGGTACAGGCTACAAATGCCTGCCCTGCCCCCCCCCCCCGCAACCCTTACTTCAGTACAGCCAGTGCCGCATCGTAGTTCGGCTCGTCAGCAATTTCGCCAACCAGCTCGCTGTGCAGCACCTTGTCGTTTTCATCCAGCACCACCACGGCGCGGGCGGCCAGGCCGGCCAGCGGGCCGTCGGCGATGGCAACGCCGTAGTTTTCGAGGAACTCGCGGCCACGCAGGGTCGACAGGTTCTTCACGTTTTCCAGGCCTTCGGCGCCGCAGAAGCGTGCCTGGGCGAACGGCAGGTCAGCCGAGATGCACAGCACCACGGTGTTGGCCACGTCGTTGGCCTGGGCGTTGAACTTGCGCACCGAGGTGGCGCAGGTCGGGGTGTCGACGCTTGGGAAGATGTTCAGCACCTTGCGCTTGCCGGCGAAGTCTTTCAGCGACTTGTCAGCCAGGCCTTCACCTACCAGGGAGAAAGCCGGAGCCTGGGCGCCGGCCTGTGGCAGGTTGCCGTTGACCTGGACCGGGTTGCCTTTGAGAGTCACTTGAGCCATGACGAAATCCTTATGCGAGGTTTGAAAAGGACACTGAGTTAAGCATGAAGGCGACCGGGTGCCTATGGGGGCAAGTGAAATTGTTCTAATCACAGACGAATTTTTGTGGACAAAATGCCGATACCTGCCGTGACGGCCAGTTGCCGAGCCCATCCCGACCTCCCACTCCGAGCCTGCTACAAAGTTGGTTTCTTGATTGATATGAGCTGCACAATACTACCCTCATAATGGCTGCATGGCTTGAGCTAGAGCGCTTTACGATAAAGTTGAGCCACCCCTGACAAGTATCAGGGTAAAAAAGCCTACAACTTTATCGGACGTTTCGCCACCAAGTTAATCTTGTACATCTTCCAACCCGATCTACCCTTCTTGCGAATGGTTTTCAAAACTCGGCCAACCCTCAGAGACGAAGTTTCCGCTCATGCACTGGCGAACCAGGCGGTACGAATGATGGAAATTTGCGGGCCGACGCTTCGGGCAGTTGAGTGCACTGATTTACTGGATGACGAACGCTATTTCTTGCATTTCCAATCGGCGGGGTTAGTAGCATGAACCGCCCACCGGATTCGCTCCGGCGCCATCTGTGCTCGACGTTGCTGATTCTGTTGTGTCTGTTAGGTGTATTTCCGCTGGATGTGATCCTCCCATCATTCCCTGCGCTCTCAGATGAGTTTCGGGTCGACTCAAAGCAGATAGCGTACTCCGTGAGCTTTTTTGCTATTGGCGTTGCCATGGCGCAACTAGTGATCGGCCCATTGTCGGATAGCATCGGGCGCAAGCGTTTGCTGCTCGCCGGGTTGGGAGTAGCCATTGCTGGGGCGCTCGGTTGCATATTTTCAACCACCTATGAAACGTTCATGGCGTTTCGTTTAATGCAGGCCCTGGGTTGCGGCAGCCTCGTGCTCGGCCAGGCGCTTGTGCAGGATCTGTATAGGGGTAAACAACGCAATGCCATGCGAATCCTGTTAACCAGCGCAAGTGGGTTATTCATCTCTCTGTCACCGCTGGCAGGTGCCTTTCTCCAGCAGCTCTTTGGCTGGGAGGCAAGCTTCACAGTATTCGTGGGCATCGCTGCGATCGTTTCACTTTTGTCGTATGTGCTGCTTCAGGACGCACCTGGGCTGCACCACCGGGCGTCAGGCTTCTCCAGTTATCTGATGATGCTGCGCGACACGCCCTATCTCGCCTATTCCATGCAGTCCAGCCTCGCCTTTGCCTGCCATTTTTCCTTTATCGTCATAGCGCCATTGCTGCTGATGGGCAGGCTGGAGCTGACGACCTATCAATTCTCCATTGTATTTATCGGCTATGGGTTGGCCTATATCGCTGGCGGAGTAGCTGCAACTTATTTGAACCATCGCGTAAGCCCGCAGGCTCAAATAAAAGCGGGTTTCCTGCTGATAAGTGCTGCGGGCGCCACCCTTTTGATATGGGAGCAGCTAGCAGGGTTGTCTGTGGTGGGTGTTCTGCTACCGATGATTGTCTGTACCACCGGGACAACCCTGGTGCGCCCGGCTGCGACGACCCAGGCCCTGGCACGCTATTCGCGCCAGGCAGGTGCGGCAGCCTCGCTCAACACGACACTGCTGTTCGCTTGGGCGGGTTTGACTGGCAGCGTGGTCGCAAGCTTCGAAAGTACACTTCCGGTAGGCCTGGGACTGCTGTTCGTGGTGGCCAGCCTCTGTGGATGGTGGCTGCTTGCGTGCACCAAGGACGATGAAATGCAACGCTGCTGAAACCTTGGTCAGGCTTAAAAAAATGCCCGGGTGGCGATAGCCGACCCGGGCAGCCTTTACTGCAAGCAGCGAATCAGCTCAGCAGGCCGTAGACCACCGAGGTCAGCGCAACCAGGCCGATCACCACGACGAACACATTGGAGGCCGCGCCGCTGTACTTGCGCATGGACGGTACCCGGCGAATCGCGTACATCGGCATCAGGAACAGCAGCACCGCCAGGATCGGGCCGCCCAGCGACTCGATCATGCCGAGGATGCTCGGGTTCAGGGTGGCGACGATCCAGCACACCACCAGCATCAGCCCGGCAACCACGCGGTCGAGTGCCTTGGCACCTGGGCGCGCGCCGGTCTTGGCAATGATGCCCTTCAGGCCTTCGCTGGCACCGATGTAGTGGCCGAGGAACGACTTGGCGATGGCCACGAAGGCGATCAGCGGCGCAGCGAAGGCGATGGCGGGGTTGCTGAAGTGGTTGGCCAGGTACGACAGGATCGACAGGTTCTGAGCCTTGGCCTCGGCCAGCTGGGCGCTGCTCAGGGTCAGCACGCAGCTGAACACGAAGAACAGCACCATCACCACCATCAGCAGGTGGGCACGGCGCAGGATCTGGCCGCTGCGCTCATCGGCGTGCTCGCCGTAGCGGCGCTTCTGGTCAACCGCGAAGGCCGAGATGATCGGCGAGTGGTTGAACGAGAACACCATCACCGGGATGGCCAACCACAGGGTGTGCAGGAAGGCCGAAGGCGGCGGTACCTGGGTGGCGCTGTCGAGGATGCCGCCGGTCCAGTGCGGGACCAGGTACAGGCCGAGCAGCGCCAGGGCGACGATGAACGGGTACACCAGCAGGCTCATGACCTTGACCGTGGCCTGCTCGCCACAGCGCACGATGGCCAGCAGGCCGAGGATCAGCACGAACGACAAAATGGCCCGTGGTGGCGGCGCCATGTGCAGCTGGTGTTCCATGAAGCTGGAAACAGTATTGGTCAGTGCCACGCTATAGATAAGCAGGATGGGGAAGATGGCGAAGAAGTACAGCACGGTGATCGACGCACCGGCGCTGATGCCGAAGTGCTCCTTGACCACCTCGGTGATGTCGCCGCCGTTGCGCCCCGACAGCACGAAACGAGTCAGCCCGCGGTGGGCGTAGTAGGTCATCGGGAAGGCCAGCACGGCCAGGATCAGCAGCGGCCAGAAGCCGCCGAGGCCGGCGTTGATCGGCAGGAACAGAGTCCCGGCGCCGATGGCTGTGCCGAACAGGCCCAGCATCCAGGTGGTGTCTTGACGCGCCCAGCTGCCGAGGGTGGCGGGGGTCGATTCTGCAAAGCGTTGTTCAACGCTTGGGGCCTGCTCATTCATCCGGGTGAAGCTCCACTCGCAAGACTGCAACAGGCTGAGAATGGCGAAATAGACGATTCGCCCAACTCAACCGGGAAAGAGGGGCGCGATTGTGCACGCAAAGGTTGCACTTGCGAAGCCCTTTTCCGAGGAGCGGTTGCACTTGTCTTTACAAGCAGGTTGTAGCAAGGGCTGCTTTGCAGCCCGATTGCCGCCACGCCGGCTCCCAGCCATGCGCTGTACCAGTGGGAGCCTGCTTGCCGGCGCTCGGGCCGCAAAGCGGCCCCGTGCGGTGTTACTTCTGGACGGCAGCGAACGCTTCGGCAACCCGTTGCAGGTTGGCGGGGCGCAGGCCGGACATGCAAACCCGGCCGCTGTCGATCAGGTACACGCCGAACTCGTCACGCAGGCGGCGTACCTGCTCGACGCTGAAGCCGGTGTAGCTGAACATGCCGCGCTGGCGGAGGAAGAACTGGAAGTCCTGGCCTGGCAGCAGCACGGCCAGGGCATCGACCAGCGCCTGGCGCATGTCGAGGATGCGCTTGCGCATCACTTCGACTTCGGCAGCCCACTGGGCATTCAGGCCGGCATCGCCGAGCACGCCGGCCACCAGCTGGGCACCGAAGTTGGGCGGGCTGGAGTAGTTGCGGCGCACGGTGGCCTTGAGCTGGCCCAGCACGCTCAGGGTGGTGTCGGCGTCATCGCACACCACCGACAGGCCCCCTACCCGCTCGCCATACAGCGAGAAGATTTTCGAGAACGAGTTGCTGACCAGGCACGGCACGCCGGCACGCGCCATTTCACGGATGGCGTAGGCGTCTTCCACCAGGCCTTCGGCGAAGCCCTGGTAGGCGATATCGAGGAACGGAATCAGTTTCTGGGCCTTGACCACCTCGACCACTTGTTGCCACTGGTTTTGCGTAAGGTCGGCCCCGGTGGGGTTGTGGCAGCATGGGTGCAGCAGGACCACGCTGTTGGCCGGCAGGTTGCGCAGGGTGGCCAGCATGCCGTCGAAGTCCACGCCACGGGTGGCCTGGTCGAAGTACGGGTAGGTGTTCACCTTGAAACCGGCGCCCTCGAAGATGGCGCGGTGGTTGTCCCAGGTCGGGTTGCTGACCCAGACTTCGGACTGCGGGAAGTAGCGCTTGAGGAAGTCGGCGCCGACTTTCAGCGCGCCGGAACCGCCAACCGTCTGAACGGTGGCTACGCGCTTGCCGGTCACGGCGGGGTGATCGGCCCCGAACAGCAGCGCCTGGATGGCCTGGCGGTAGCTGGCCAGGCCTTCCATCGGCAGGTAAAGCGAGGCTTCGTGGTCCTGGCCGGCCATGCGTTTTTCCACCGCATCCACCGCTGCCAGTTGCGGCACTACACCGGCCTCATCGTAATACAGGCCGATGCTCAGGTTGACCTTGTCGGCGCGCGGGTCGGCCTTGAAGGTTTCCATCAACGATAGGATCGGGTCGCCGGCATAGGCATCGACATGTTTGAACACAGCGTGCAGCTCCTTGGATCAGGACAGTTCGAAAAGGCAGACCTGAGCATACCCGGAGTGCAGGCTCAGGAACATCCACTAATGTGCAAGGTTGTCTATGCAACATTGCATGGCTGGGGATTTGTGCTGGCGGTGATGTCCCTGTCGCCAGCAAGCCAGCGCCCACAGGTACTTCACAACGCTCAGGGTTAGCGGTGTATCTGTGGGAGCTGGCTTGCCGGCGAAAGGGCCGGATCAGCCAAGCAACTCTCTCAGGCTTTGCAACTCCTGCTCGGTCACTGCCACCCCCTCCTCCTCGGCCACCTCGCGCTCGCGGTAACGTCGCTCACCCGGCATGCGCGTCAGCCCAGCGTGCTTCATCTGCTCCACCAGTTCGCGACTGCGCTGGGCGAAGCGCTCGCCCTCGGTCTTGCTCGGGTCGATCACGATGATCACCTGCCCGGTCCACGGCGTTTTCGCCCCCGGGTGCCCCGACCAGTCGAATTCCCACGAGAAATTCCCGCCGGTCAGCGCCGCCGCCAGCAACTCGACCATCATCGACAGCGCCGAACCCTTGTGCCCGCCGAATGGCAGCAAGGCGCCACCTTCGAGGATCGCCTTGGGTTCGGTAGTCGGCTCGCCACTGGCATCCACGCCCATGCCCTCGGGCAATTGCTGCCCGGCACGCGCGGCAATCTGCACGTCGCCGTGGGCCATGGCGCTGGTGGCCATGTCGAAGACGATCGGGTCGTGTTCGGCGCAAGGCGCGGCAAAGGCGATGGGGTTGGTCCCGAACAGGGGCTGGCGCGCGCCATGCGGCACCACGCAGGTCATGCTGTTGACCACGCTCAGGGCCACCAGGCCCTCGTCAGCGAATGGCTCCACATCCGGCCATAGCGCGGCAAAGTGGTGCGAGTTGTGAATCGCCAGCACGGCGATACCGGCGGTGCGCGCCTTGGCCACCAACAACTCACGGGCCGCTGCAAGCGCAGGCTGGGCGAAGCCCCCCGCCGCATCGACGCTGACATAACCGGGCGCCACATCACTGACCTCCGGCGTGGCCTGGCCGTCGACCCAGCCGCTGGCCAGGGTCGAAACATAGCCCGGCATGCGGAACACCCCATGGCTGTGCGCGCCATCGCGCTGGGCGCTGGCGCAGTTGTGGGCCAGCACACGGGCCACCCTCTCGCTGCAGCCATGACGCTGGAAAATGGCCTGCAACAGGTCCTGCAACTCGGTAAAAGGCACACGCACGTCGGTGCCGGTGGAAGGTGCGGACATCTGAAGCTCCTTGTTGGTATTGGAATGGCTACAGCGTTGCAACGACAAAAACTTTCCTGCATGTGACAGCTATCTGTCAAATGTTGACTTGATGACAGAAAACATTCATTTTCTGTCGCAAGCCTCACCCCTGGAGCCGCAGCATGAGCCAACCGATCAAGCAACGCCTGGAAAACAGCCTGGAAGGGGCCGCTGCCTCGGGCCGCAAGATCGCCACCTACATGCTCGCCAACCTGCACGAACTGCCGTTCCAGACCTCGGCCAGCATCGCTGCCAAGCTGGGCGTCAGCGAATCCAGCGTCGGGCGCTTCTGCCGCTCCTTGGGTTATGCCCACCTCAAGGCACTTAAGCAAGACCTGCAGAACGACCTGGGCGATGGCCCCTGGCTGGTGGGTGACCGTTTGCAGGATTACCGCCACAACCAGGACGCCAGCGACAACGCCGGCAGCCTGGAACTGGAAATCGCCGCACTGATGCGTGTGCACGAGTACCGCCAGAGCCCGGCGTGGCACAGCGTAGCGCAACGCCTGGCGGCCAAGCCGCGGGTGTTCGTCGCCGGTTTCCAGACCGAGCGCGGCATCGCCATGTGCATGAGCCACCTGCTGCAATACCTGCGCGATGGCGTGCAACTGGTAGACATCAGCGCCGGGCACTTCGGCGAAGTGCTGCTGGGCCGTGCCGAAGACAGCGCCCTGGTGGTGTTCGAGGCGCGCCGTTATTCCCGCCACGCCCTGCTGCTGTGCCAGAAGGCGCGCGCGGCCGGCATCGCGGTCACGCTGGTGACCGACACTTTCTGTGACTGGGCCGATGCCAACGCCGACGAGGTGTTCCGCATCCCCACGGAGTTCAACCTGTTCTGGGAATCCACCTCGACAATGCTGTCGTGGGTGCACCTGATGGTCAACGAGGTCTGCAAGAAGCTCGGACCTGATGTTGAAAAACGCTTGGAAGCGACTGCCGCTCTACATAACGAATTCGTCGGCTACACCTCGTGGCCGCCGAGCAAACAACAATAGCAAGAGTGCAATGAGGTGCGAGATGAACAAGACCATGGCCTTGGTGGGTGCGTGCGCCCTGCTGCTGACCGGTGCCGCCAGTGCCGAAACCCTGCGCTTCGCCACCGAGGGTGCCTACCCGCCCTTCAACTATGTAGACGCCGATAACAAGCTGCATGGCTTCGATATCGACATCACCCATGCCCTGTGCGAACAGATGAAAGTCGAGTGCACGCTGGTGGCCCAGGATTGGGAAGGCATTATCCCCGCCCTGATGGCGCGCAAGTATGACGCCGTCGTCGCGTCGATGATCAACACCGAGGAGCGACGCAAGAAAATTGCCTTCACCGACCACTACTACCGCACTCCGCTCACTGTCGCGGTAGCCAAGGACAGCAAGATCGACAGCGCCCAGACCGACTTCGTCGGTTACACAGTCGGTGCCCAGTCGTCGTCCACCCAGGCTATCTACGCCGAGGACGTGTACGGCAAGGCCGGTGCCGATGTGAAGCTGTACCCGACCATGGACGAAGCCAACGCCGACCTGGCCGCCGGGCGCCTGGACGGGGTGATTGCCGACAAGTTCCCGCTGCACGAGTGGATGACCAAAAACGGTGGGGATTGCTGCAAGATCCTCGGAGACGTTGCCGATACCAAGGCCGATGCCGCCATTGCCGTGCGCAAGGATGACGAGGCCCTGCGCCAGCGCCTGAACACCGCGCTGCAACAGCTGGTGGCCAACGGCACCTACCAGAAGATCGCCAGCAAGTACTTTGCTTTCGATATCTACAACTGATCTCAGAGCCCGTCTCGCCTGATCGGGCCCCATCGCCGGCAAGCCAGCTCCCACAGGACCGCACAAGGCCTGAGGGATGCGCAGCCCCTTGTGGGAGCTGGCTTGCCGGCGATGAGGCCGGTCAGGTCAACACAAGGTGTTCGTCATGCTCGATCAATTGTCCTTGCTGTCCTTCGCCAGCGGAGGCTGGGGCCAGGCGCTGCTGGCCGGCGCGCTGGTCACCGTTTCCCTGGCCCTGGCCTGCCTGCCCATCGGCCTGCCGCTGGGCCTGGTGGTAGCCTTGGCGGCGCGCTCGCGCAAGCGCCTGCCCCGGGCTTGGGCCACGACCTTTTCCACAGTATTCCGCGGCCTGCCCGAGCTGCTGACACTGCTGATCATCTATTACGGCTGCCAGATCGCGGCGCAGAAAATCCTTGCGGCCATGGGCTACGAGGGAGAGTTCCTGATCAACACCTTCCTGGCTGCGATGATTGCCTTCAGCCTGGTGTTTGCCGCATTTTCCAGCGAGATCTGGCTGGCAGCCTTCAAGACCTTGCCCAAAGGCCAACTCGAGGCCTGCTCGGCGCTGGGCCTGAGCAAGCGCACCGGCTTCTTCAAGGTGGTACTGCCGCAACTCACCCGCATCGCCCTGCCCGGTTTGTCCAACAACTGGCTGTCGCTGCTCAAGGATACTTCGCTGGTGTCGACCATCTCGCTGGTCGACCTGATGCGCCAGACCAACCTGGCGGTCAGCGTGACCAAGGAGCCGATGTTCTTCTATGGCGTCGCCTGTCTGGGCTACCTGCTGTTCGCGGCGCTGTCCGGGCGGGTGTTCGCCTTCATCGAACGACGCAGTAACCGCCACCTGCAAGGAGCACGGGCATGAGCCTCGATCAACTGCTGGCACTGGTTGTCGACCCTGATTTGCTGGAGCGCTACGGGCCGCGCTTTATCGATGGCCTGCTGGTCACCGCCAAGCTGGTGGCCATTTCCTTCAGCCTGGGCGCCTTGCTGGGCTTGCTGCTGGCCCTGGCGCGGATGTCGCGCAGCCAGCTGCTGCAGCGCATGGCCGCAGGCTACGTGTACTTCTTCCGCGGTTCGCCGTTGCTGGCCCAGTTGTTCCTGCTTTACTACGGCCTGGGCTCGTTCAAGGGCTTCTGGCAGGACGTAGGCCTGTGGTGGTTCTTCCGCGAGGCGTGGTTCTGCACCTTGCTGGCGTTCACCCTGAACACGGCGGCATACCAGGCAGAGATCTTCCGCGGCAGCCTGATGGCGGTCGCACCCGGCCAGCACGAAGCGGCGCGGGCACTGAACCTGAAGCGCTCGACCACCTTCTTCAAGGTGATCCTGCCGCAATCGCTGCTGGTGGCCATCGGCCCGCTGGGCAACGAGCTGATCCTGATGATCAAGGCCAGCGCAATCGCCTCGCTGGTGACCATCTACGACCTGATGGGCGTGACCAAACTGGCCTTCTCGCGCAGTTTCGACTTCCAGATCTACCTGTGGGCTGCCGTGCTCTACCTGGTGATCGTCGAGGTGGTGCGCCGCTTGCTGAAACACCTGGAAGGCCGCCTGGGCCGCCACCTGAACTGACCGAAGGATACGTTCCATGCATTGCCAGACCCTTGTCCTCGGCGCCGGCATCGTCGGCGTCAGCACCGCCCTGCATCTGCAGGCCCGCGGGCGCCAGGTGATCCTGATCGACCGCGACGAACCGGGCAGCGGCACCAGCCACGGCAATGCCGGGCTGATCGAGCGCTCCAGCGTCATCCCCTATGCCTTCCCTCGGCAACTGGGCGCGCTGCTGCGCTACGGCCTGAACCGCCAGCCTGATGTGCGCTACAGCCTGGCGCACCTGCCCAAGGTGGCGCCGTGGCTGTGGCGTTACTGGCGCCAGTCGGCGCCTGGGCGCCTGGCCAGCGCCGCCGCCGACATGCTGCCGCTGGTGCAGCGCTGCGTCGAAGAACATGACGCGCTGATTGCCGCCGCCGGCCTGGAAGGGCTGGTGCAGGCCAAAGGCTGGATCGAGGTATTCCGCGAGCCGGCGCTGTTCGAGCAGGCCAAGGCCGATGCCAAAGGGTTGAGCCGTTACGGCCTGCAATTCGAGATCCTCGAATGCGGCCAGCTGCAGGCCCGTGAGCACCAGCTGGACGCCACCGTGGTGGGCGGTATTCACTGGCTCGACCCGAAGACCGTGAACAACCCCGGCGCCCTCACCCGCGGCTACGCGGCGCTGTTCATGCAGCGCGGCGGGCAGTTCCTGCATGGCGATGCGCGCAGCCTGCGCCAGGCCAACGGCCAGTGGCGCGTGGACAGCCGCCGCGGCCCGATCACGGCCGACGAAGTGGTGGCTTGCCTGGGGCCGCAGTCGGCCGATCTGTTCAGCGGGCTGGGCTACCAGATCCCGCTGGCGATCAAGCGCGGCTACCACATGCACTACGGCACCCGCGACGGCGCGCAGCTGGAGCATTCCATCTGCGACACCCAGGGCGGCTACGTACTGGCGCCAATGGCGCGCGGCGTGCGCCTGACCACCGGCATCGAATTCGACGCCAGCAGCGCCCCGGGCAACCAGATCCAGCTGGGCCGCTGCGAAGCCCTGGCGCGCAAGCTGTTCCCGGCCCTGGGTGAGCGCCTCGACGACAGCCCCTGGCTGGGTCGTCGCCCGTGCCTGCCCGACATGCGCCCGGTGATCGGCCCGGCGTCGCGCCACCCGGGGCTGTGGTTCAACTTCGGCCACGCTCACCACGGCCTCACCCTGGGCCCGGTGAGCGGCAGGCTGGTGGCAGAGCTGGTCACCGGCGAGCGCCCCTTCACCGACCCCGCGCCTTACAGCGCGACCCGTTTCGACTGAACCCACGCGGGAGAACAACAAGATGACCGCACCACTGAGCCTTGCCAGCATTGCCCCTGAACCCGACCCGCGCCCGGTGCTTATCCGCATCGAAGGCCTGAACAAGCACTACGGCGCGTTTCACGTGCTGCGCGACATCGACCTGCAGGTGCGCGAAGGCGAACGCATCGTGCTGTGCGGGCCGTCCGGCTCGGGCAAGTCGACCCTGATCCGCTGTATCAACCGCCTTGAAATCGCCCAGCAGGGCAGCATCCACGTCGACGGTACCGACCTTGCCGCCACCACCCGCGCTGCTGCCCAGGTGCGCAGTGAAATTGGCATGGTGTTCCAGCACTTCAACCTGTTCCCGCACATGAGCGTGCTCGACAACTGCCTGCTGGCCCCCACCAGCGTGCGCGGCCTGTCGCGCAAGGAGGCCGAAGAGCGGGCGCGCATGTACCTGAGCAAGGTCGGCATCGAGAGCCAGGCGCACAAATACCCCAGCCAGTTGTCTGGCGGCCAGCAGCAGCGCGTGGCGATTGCCCGGGCGCTGTGCATGAAGCCGCGGATCATGCTGTTCGACGAGCCCACCTCGGCGCTGGACCCGGAAATGGTCGCCGAGGTGCTGGATGTGCTGGTGCAGCTGGCAGGTACCGGCATGACCATGTTGTGCGTGACCCATGAAATGGGCTTTGCCCGGCAGGTGGCCGAGCGGGTGCTGTTCCTGGAGGGCGGGCAGATCCTCGAGGACAGCCCGCCGCAGGTGTTCTTCAACCAGCCACGTACCGAGCGGGCCAAGGGGTTCCTGGCGCAGATTCTGCACTGAGCAAATTGAGTTGGCCCTGTCGCCGGCAAGCCAGCTCCCACGGGTACTGCACCGGGTTTGAAAGCTGCAGATACCCTGTGGGAGCTGGCTTGCCGGCGAGAGGCCCAGTAGCACAACCACAGAACCACCTTCATTGCAGCGCTGCAAAGACCCAACTGCATCGTTAAATATTATTGACCTCCACCCCCGGCAAACCCACGCCGGCACAGGCCCGCATCGGTTTCAGCCCCCAAAAACCGGTGCATTCCCCGCGTTAAAGCCCTCTGCTGTCGTTTGACATATCGAACGGCTCTGGCAAGCTACAGACAAGCCCCGACCGGAATCGTCGCCTCTGACGAGCCGGCAGTGCTCGGGGCTTCAGGCAGCACTCAAGGCCCCGGGCCGTGCGCCTGCACAACAACGACAGGTCGAACCTGTCCCAAGGTGACATATGTCCAACAGCAACATTGGCAACAAGCAACCTTCCCTGCGCAAACCCGTCGTCCTGATGACCATGGGCAGCCAAGAGCGCAAAGGCCATGACTACCAGGTCATGACCCACAAATACATCACCCCGCTGGTCGAGTTTTCAGATTGCGTCCCGGTACTTGTGCCCACCTGCTGCGGCACCGAAGACCTCGAGACTTATCTGGACATGGCCGACGGCGTGTACCTGACCGGCGCTGGCAGCAACATCGACCCAGCCCTGTACGGCCAGGAAAACCAGACCCCGGGCAAGGGCCAGGACCAGAACCGCGACCTGTTCGACATCCCGCTGGTCAAGGCGGCGCTCAAGCGCGGCCTGCCTATCTTCGGCATCTGCCGTGGCATGCAGGAAATCAACGTGGCTCTGGGCGGCGACATCTACCAGAAGGTCTATGCCGAGCCTGGTTTCAACGACCATCGGGAAAACCCCGAAGACCCGGTCGAGGTGCAGTACGCCCAGGTGCACAGCGTGAAGGTCCAGCCGGGCAGCTGGTTGCGCGATACCCTGGGTACCGACGAGATTCGCGTCAACTCGCTGCATGGTCAGGGCCTGCGCACGCTTGGCAGCGGCCTCGAAGCCATCGCCCACGCCGAAGATGGCCTGGTCGAGGCCATTCATGGCCCGAGCATCTCGCCGTTCCTGTTCGCCGTGCAATGGCACCCGGAGTGGCAAGCGGCGAAGAACCCTGATTCGATCAAGATGTTCCAGGCGTTCGGCGATGCTTGCCGCGCCCAGGTACGCAAGGCGCAGATCAAGCGCCAGCACGCTGCCTGACCTTCAGTTTCCTCTGCTTTGATCGCGGGGCGGCGCAAGGCCGCCCTCGCTTCCCCGGTCACCCTCTGCTGGTCCCAGAACACTTCCCGTGGATGCGGGCGGCGGGCTTGTGCTTGTCTCCGCGATCGTTTTTTGCCTTTCCTCCAAGAGATACGATGACTGCCAAGTGGTAGTCTTCAGATTTTCTGCGCCTGTGAGATCGAGCGCCGTGCGGGCGGCGCGCGATATCTGCACCAACACAAACCCTAAACCGATCACCTGTGCGCCCTGACAAAAAATTTCCTGCGAGGGGGCTAGTCATCGAACAGGTTGTACGATAACTTACCTCTAACGCAGCACAACACCCATCACCCAAGCGCCACAGGATGCCAACAACAATGAATCCCCAAGAACTCAAATCCATCCTCTCCCACGGCCTGCTGTCTTTCCCGGTCACCGACTTCAACGCCCAAGGCGACTTCCACCAGGCTGGCTACATCAAGCGCCTGGAATGGCTGGCCCCGTATGGCGCCAGCGCCCTGTTCGCTGCCGGTGGCACCGGTGAGTTCTTCTCCCTGGCCGCCAGCGAATACAGCCAGGTGATCAAGACCGCCGTGGATACCTGCGCCACTTCGGTACCTATCCTCGCCGGCGTCGGTGGTTCTACCCGCCAGGCCATCGAATACGCCCAGGAAGCCGAACGCCTGGGTGCCAAGGGCCTGCTGCTGCTGCCGCACTACCTGACCGAAGCCAGCCAGGACGGCGTTGCCGCCCACGTCGAAGCCGTGTGCAAATCGGTAAACATCGGTGTGGTGGTGTACAACCGCAACGTCTGCCGCCTGAACGCCGACCTCCTGGAAAAACTGGCCGAGCGCTGCCCTAACCTGATCGGCTACAAGGACGGCCTGGGTGATATCGAGCTGATGGTGTCGATCCGTCGCCGCCTGGGCGACCGCTTCAGCTACCTGGGTGGCCTGCCGACCGCCGAAGTGTATGCTGCCGCCTACAAGGCATTGGGCGTACCGGTGTATTCCTCGGCCGTGTTCAACTTCGTGCCGAAAACCGCCATGGACTTCTACAACGCCATCGCCCGCGACGACCACGCCGCCGTTGGCAAGCTGATCGATGACTTCTTCCTGCCGTACCTGGATATCCGCAACCGCAAGGCCGGTTACGCCGTGAGTATCGTCAAGGCCGGTGCCAAAATCGCCGGTTACGACGCAGGCCCGGTGCGCACGCCGCTGACCGACCTGACCGGCGAAGAGTACGAAATGCTCGCCGCGCTGATGGACAAGATGGGCCCGCAATAAGCGACCCTGCGGCCTGCCCTTGCCGCATCCGGAGTGGGAAAAGCCCACTCCGGTTACAATTCGTGAGCCCGCACAAAAATAACTAGTGGGAGTATTGCCAGCATGCAAGCGACTAAGAAGACGCATGTGCGCTACCTGATCCTGTTCATGCTGTTCCTGGTGACCACGATCAACTATGCCGACCGCGCTACCATCGCCATCGCAGGCTCCAGCCTGCAGAAAGACCTCGGCATTGACGCCGTAACCCTCGGTTATGTTTTTTCCGCCTTTGGATGGGCTTACGTGGCTGGCCAGATTCCTGGTGGCTGGCTGCTCGATCGCTTCGGCTCCAAGAACGTCTACGCCTTCAGCATTTTCACCTGGTCGCTGTTCACCCTGCTGCAGGGTTTTGTCGGCGGCCTGCCGGTTGCCTGGGCAGTGGTCACCCTGTTCACCCTGCGCTTTCTGGTCGGCTTCGCCGAAGCCCCGTCGTTTCCGGGCAACGCCCGCATCGTCGCGGCCTGGTTCCCGACCCAGGAACGCGGCACCGCCTCGGCGATCTTCAACTCGGCGCAATACTTCGCTACCGCGTTGTTCGCACCGATCATGGGCTGGATCGTGTTCAGCTTCGGCTGGGAGCACGTGTTCGTGGTCATGGGCGCGCTAGGTATCGTGTTCTCGATGGTGTGGCTGAAGACCATCTACAACCCACGCCAGCACCCCCGCATCAGCCCGGCCGAGCTTGCACACATCGAGCAGAACGGCGGCCTGGTGGACATGGACCAGAAGCGCGGTAACGCTGGCCCGAAATGGGGCTATATCAAGCAGCTGCTGACCAGCCGCATGCTGCTGGGCGTGTACCTGGGCCAGTATTGCATCAACGCCATCACCTACTTCTTCCTCACCTGGTTCCCGGTGTACCTGGTGCAGGAGCGTGGCATGACCATCCTCAAGGCCGGCTTCATCGCCTCGCTGCCGGCGGTATGCGGCTTTATCGGCGGTGTACTGGGTGGGGTGATCTCGGACTGGCTGCTGCGCCGTGGCAACTCGCTGACCTTCTCGCGCAAACTGCCGATCGTGTGTGGCCTGCTGCTGTCGACCACCATGGTGTTCTGCAATTATGTCGACGCCGAGTGGATGGTGGTCGGTTTCATGACCCTGGCCTTCTTTGGCAAAGGCATCGGCGCGCTGGGCTGGGCGGTGGTGGCCGACACCTCGCCCAAGCAGATTGCCGGGCTGTCGGGCGGCCTGTTCAACACCTTCGGCAACATCGCCTCGATCACCACGCCCATCGTCATTGGCTACATCATCAGCGCCACCGGCTCGTTCAAATGGGCGCTGGTCTATGTGGGCGCCAATGCCTTGGTGGCGGTATTCAGCTACCTGGTGATCGTCGGCCCGATCAAGCGTATCGAACTGCGCGACGATGCCCCCAAGCCACAGGCTGAGCCTGGCGCCAATGGCGAACTGGCCAGCTCGCGTCACTGAGTGAACACGCCCGCGCCGGACACCGGTGCGGGCGGCTGTACAAAAAGCCTGAGAACCTGACACGTAGGGCCAAAACATGCAGTTGATCGAACATTCCGACTCGCCCCGCTACGTCCGCCTGCACGACGACGACAATGTCGTGGTAGTGGTCAACGACGGCGGCCTGGGCGAAGGTGCCCGCTTTGCCGACGGCCTGACCCTGGTCGAAGGCGTACCGCAGAGCCACAAGGTGGCCGCCGTGGCTATCGCCAAAGGCGAGCCGGTACGCCGTTACGGGCAAATCATCGGCTACGCACTGGAAGACCTGCGCCAAGGCAGCTGGGTACAGGAAAGCCAACTGGCCATGCCTGCCGCGCCAGCGCTGGACAGCCTGCCGCGCTGCGATGCTGTGCCGCAACCGCTGCCGCCGCTCGACGGTTTCACCTTCGAAGGCTACCGCAATGCCGATGGCACCGTCGGCACCCGCAACATCCTCGGCATCACCACCACCGTGCAGTGCGTGACCGGCGTGCTGGAACATGCCGTCAAGCGCATTCGTGACGAGCTGCTGCCAAAGTACCCCAACGTCGATGATGTAGTGGCCATCACCCACAGCTATGGCTGTGGCGTAGCCATCAATGCCCGCGACGCCTATATCCCGATCCGTACCGTGCGCAACCTGGCGCGTAACCCCAACCTGGGCGGCGAGGCACTGGTCATCAGCCTGGGTTGCGAAAAGCTCCAGGCCGGCCAGGTGATGCACGACAACGACCCGTCGGTCGACCTAAGCGACCCTTGGCTGTACCGCTTGCAGGACGCCAGCCTGGGCTTCGTGGAAATGATCGAACAGATCATGGCGCTGGCCGAAACGCGCCTGAAGAAACTCGACCAACGCCGCCGCGAAACCGTGCCGGCCAGCGAGCTGATCCTGGGCATGCAGTGCGGTGGCAGCGATGCCTTCTCGGGCGTTACTGCCAACCCGGCGCTGGGCTACGCATCCGACCTGCTGGTGCGCGCCGGTGCCACGGTGCTGTTCTCGGAAGTGACCGAGGTGCGTGATGCCATCTACATGCTGACCTCGCGGGCAGAAAACCAGCAGGTTGCCGATGCCCTGATACGTGAAATGGACTGGTACGACCGCTACCTGCAGCAAGGCGCCGCCGACCGCAGCGCCAATACCACACCCGGCAACAAGAAAGGCGGCCTGTCCAACATTGTCGAGAAATCCCTGGGCTCGATCGTCAAGTCGGGCAGCGGTGCCATCCAGGGCGTGCTGGGCCCGGGCGAGCGGGTTGAGCGCAAGGGCCTGATTTTCTGCGCCACCCCGGCCAGCGACTTTGTCTGCGGCACCCTGCAGCTGGCTGCCGGCATGAACCTGCACGTGTTCACCACCGGCCGCGGCACCCCGTACGGCCTGGCCATGGCCCCAGTGGTGAAGGTGTGCACCCGCAGTGAACTGGCGCAGCGCTGGCCCGACCTGATCGACATCGACGCCGGGCGTATCGCCACGGGCCGCTCGAGCATCGAGGAGCTGGGATGGCAACTGTTCCACTACTACCTGGACGTGGCCAGCGGCCGCAAGCAGACCTGGGCCGAACAGCACCGCCTGCACAACGACATCACCCTGTTCAACCCGGCGCCCATCACCTGATGGTTCGGGTTTGCCCAATTCAACATTGCAACGCCGTCCCTGTGGGAGCAAACGCCTCAAGCACGTTCTCTTCCCTCACTATTATCTACAGGAGCACCCCATGCCTGAAATCCTCGGCCACAACTTCATCGCCGGCCAGCGCAGCGCCGCTGGCTCACAGCGCCTGCAGAGCCTGGACGCCAGCAGCGGCGAGGCCCTGCCCTACAGCTTTGCCCAGGCCACCGAAAGCGAAGTGGACCAGGCGGCCAACGCTGCTGCTGCCGCGTTCGCCGAGTTCCGCCAGCTGGCCCCGGCGCGCCGCGCCGAGTTCCTTGATGCCATCGCCGCCGAACTGGATGAACTGGACGACGCCTTCGTCGCCATCGTCTGCCGTGAAACCGCCCTGCCCGCCGCCCGCATCCAGGGTGAGCGTGGCCGCACCAGCGGCCAGATGCGTCTGTTCGCCCAGGTGCTGCGTCGCGGCGACTTCCTCGGTGCCCGCATCGACCTGGCTCTGCCAGAGCGCCAGCCACTGCCGCGGGTAGACCTGCGCCAGATGCGCATCGGTGTCGGGCCGGTCGCCGTGTTCGGCGCCAGCAACTTCCCGCTGGCCTTCTCCACCGCGGGCGGCGACACCGCGGCTGCACTTGCCGCCGGCTGCCCGGTGGTGTTCAAGGCGCACAGCGGCCACATGGCCACTGCCGACCTGGTCGGCTGCGCCATCGTCCGCGCCGCAGAGCGCACCGGCATGCCCAAGGGTGTGTTCAACATGGTCTTCGGTGGCGGCGTGGGCGAGTGGCTGGTCAAGCACCCGGCCATCCAGGCCGTGGGCTTCACCGGTTCGCTGAAAGGCGGCGATGCCCTGTGCCGCATGGCCGCCGAGCGCCCGCAGCCGATTCCGGTGTTCGCCGAAATGTCCAGCATCAACCCGGTGATCGTGCTACCGGGCGCCCTGGCCAAGCGCGGCGACGCCATCGCCCGTGAGCTGGCGGGTTCCGTGTGCCTTGGCGCCGGCCAGTTCTGCACCAACCCAGGCCTGGTGATCGGCCTGCAGTCGCCGCAGTACAGCCAGCTGCTGACGGACCTTGGCCAACACCTCGGCCAGCAGGCCGGCCAGACCCTGCTCAATGCGGGCGGCCTGCGCAGCTACGCGGGCGGCCTGGAACACCTGCACGCCCATGCCGGAATCCAGCACCTGGCCGGGCAACCGCAGGAAGGCAGCCAGGCTCGCGCCCAGCTGTTCAAGGCCGACGCCCGCCTGCTGGTCGAGTCCGACCCGCTGCTGCAAGAAGAAGTGTTCGGCCCTACCACCGTGGCCGTGGAAGTGCAGGACACCGAGCAGCTGCGTGCTGCCCTGCTGGGCCTGCGCGGCCAGCTGACCGCGACCCTGATCGGCGAGCCCGAGGATTTCGAGGCCTTTGCCTGGCTGGTGCCGCTGCTGGAAGAGAAAGTCGGGCGGATACTGGTCAACGGCTACCCGACCGGTGTCGAAGTGTGTGACGCAATGGTGCACGGCGGGCCATACCCGGCCACTTCCGATGCGCGCGGCACGTCTGTGGGCACCCTGGCCATCGACCGCTTCCTGCGCCCGGTGTGCTACCAGAACTACCCGCAGGCGCTGCTGCCCGAGGCGCTGCGCGACGGCAACCCGCTGGGGCTGCGCCGGCTGGTGAATGGACAGTGGAGTGACGAGGCGGTCTGATTGATTGCCTGAAAGCACAAAGCCCTGCGCAAGGCAGGGCTTTTGTACTGGAGGTTGTGACCTATTCGCGGGCTAACCCGCGAATAGGGCCTCAAGCCCCTTGCGCCTCAGCCTCTTCATGCGCCTGGCGCAAGCGTTCGCGGCTATTGCTCAGGTGCATGCGCATCGCCATCTTGGCCCCTTCGCTGTCACGCCGGGCGATGGCTTCGTAGATCGCCTCGTGCTCGTGCATCAGCCGGCTCATGTAGTGCGCCTGGTCATCATGGGCCAGCCGCGCCGAATTCAGGCGGGTCCGCGGGATGATGCTGGTGCCCAGGTGGTTGATGATGTCGGCGAAGTAATGGTTGCCGCTGGCCTGGGCAATGCGCAGGTGGAACTGGAAGTCCGCCGACACGGCATCCGTGGCATTGGCTGCCCCCTCGTTGAGTTCATCCAGCGCCGCACGCATGCCCGCCAACGCCTCATCGCTGCGCCGCTGCGCCGCCAGGCCTGCCGACTCGATTTCCAGGGCGATGCGCAGTTCCAGCACCGCCAGCACTTCGCGCAGGGTCACCACGGTCGCCGGGTCGATACGAAAGCCCCCGGTGGATGGCGCGTCCAGCACAAAGGTGCCGATGCCATGGCGGGTCTCCACCTGCCCGGCAGCCTGCAGCCGCGAGATCGCCTCACGCACCACGGTGCGGCTGACGCCCTCTTCGGCCATGATCTGCGATTCGGTCGGCAGCTTGTCGCCGCGCTTGAGCTGGCCGCTGCGAATACGCTCGGTCAGCACCGTGACCAGTTCCTGGGCCAGACTGCGCGGCTTGCGCCGGGTCCTTGCCTGTACCTGCTGCTCTGTCATTGCCCTGTGTTTCACCTTGAAAGACAGCGCTCATCATAGCGCAAGCAGTTGTACGATCACATACACCGGGTGCGGTATTTATTGCTCAAGCCTTGGGATCACGGTTTGGGTAACCCGGCACAAGTGCTGGCCCCGAGCCTGCACTGCGCGGTACTGTGTGCCTTCACGCTCACTTATCCATGGAAGGAAACGCAGCATGAAATCTGTCGACCGCGCTTTACTCGCCAGTGGCCTGCTGATCCCCTTGTGGCTGCTGACAGG
>NZ_JABMCW010000210.1:0-9859 GCF_013179705.1 Pseudomonas sp. CM25
TTCGCCACCTGTACGGCCGGCCGCTGGAAACCCTGCTGGCAACCTGGGGCATCAGCCTCATCCTGATCCAGGCCATCCGCCTGCTGTTCGGCGCGCAGAACGTCGAAGTCAGCAACCCGGCGTGGCTGTCGGGGGGCATCCAGCTGCTACCCAACCTGGTGCTGCCGTACAACCGACTGGTCATCATCGGCTTCGCCCTGGCCGTGGTACTGCTCACCTGGCTGTTGCTCAACCGCACGCGGCTGGGCCTGAACGTGCGGGCGGTCACCCAGAACCGCAACATGGCCGCCTGCTGCGGCGTGTCCACCGGGCGCGTCGACATGCTCGCCTTTGGCCTGGGCTCGGGCATCGCCGGGCTCGGCGGCGTGGCCTTGAGCCAGGTCGGCAACGTCGGCCCGGACCTGGGCCAGAGCTACATCATCGATTCGTTCCTGGTGGTGGTGCTTGGCGGTGTCGGGCAACTGGCCGGCAGCCTGTGGGCGGCCTTCGGCCTTGGCATCGCCAATAAACTGCTGGAGCCGCAGATCGGTGCCGTGCTCGGCAAGATCCTCATCCTTGCGCTGATCATTCTGTTCATCCAGAAACGCCCGCAAGGCTTGTTCGCCCTCAAAGGACGGGTAATCGACTGATGAACCAGCCACTGCTTGTCACCGCTACGCAAAAGGCCGGGCCACGGCTGTCGCTGGCCATCAGCACTGTCGTCGTCCTGCTGTTGCTGGCCCTGCCGCTGCTGTCGCTGCTGCCGGCCGAGCATGCCCTGCAGGTATCGGCCTACACCCTGACCCTGGTCGGCAAGATCCTCTGCTATGCCATCGTCGCCCTGGCCCTGGACCTGGTCTGGGGTTACGCCGGGCTGTTGTCGCTGGGGCACGGGCTGTTCTTCGCCCTGGGTGGCTACGCCATGGGCATGTACCTGATGCGCCAGGCCGCCGGCGACAGCCTGCCGGGGTTCATGACCTTTCTGTCGTGGACCGAGCTGCCGTGGTACTGGGCCGGCACCCAGCACTTCGCCTGGGCGCTGTGCCTGGTGGTCCTTGCACCCGGGCTGCTGGCGCTGGTGTTCGGCTGGTTCGCCTTCCGCTCACGCATCAAGGGCGTGTACTTCTCGATCATGACCCAGGCCCTGACCTTCGCCGGCATGCTGCTGTTCTTCCGCAACGAGACTGGCTTTGGCGGCAACAACGGCTTCACCAGCTTTCGTACCATCCTTGGCTTCGAGATTGCTGCGCAAGGCACCCGCGCGGCGCTGTTCCTGCTCACCGTCGGCCTGCTGCTGGCCAGCCTGTACCTGTGCTGGTGCCTGACCCGCAGCAAGTTCGGCCGCCTGCTTACCGCCGTGCGCGATGGCGAAAACCGCCTGATGTTCTGCGGCTACGACCCGCGTGGCTTCAAGCTGCTGGTGTGGGTACTCAGCGCCGTGCTGTGCGGCCTGGCCGGCGCGTTGTACGTGCCGCAGGTGGGCATCATCAACCCCAGCGAGATGTCACCGACCAACTCCATCGAAGCCGCCGTGTGGGTCGCCCTTGGCGGGCGCGGCACGTTGATCGGCCCCCTGCTGGGTGCGGGGCTGGTCAATGGCATGAAGAGCTGGTTCACCGTGGCCTTCCCGGAATTCTGGCTGTTCTTCCTCGGCGCGCTGTTCATCCTCGTTACCCTGTACCTGCCCAAGGGCGTAGTCGGCCTGTTGAAGAAAAGGAACCAGCCATGAGAGGCGTGCCCCCGGTACACCCCGAATTCATGCTCGAGCCGGTGTTCGACAACCTCGGCAGCGGCCGTGAGGCGATAGGCCTGGGCCAGCGCCGCAAGGCCGGCCTCGACACCCGTCACGGCACGGTGCTGAGCCTGGAAGACATCAGCGTCAGCTTCGATGGGTTCAAGGCACTCAACGCGCTCAACCTGTACATCGGCGTGGGTGAACTGCGCTGCATCATCGGCCCCAATGGCGCCGGCAAGACCACGATGATGGACGTGATCACCGGCAAGACCCGCCCCGACAGTGGCACGGCCTACTTCGGCGACACACTCGACCTGACCGGCATGAGCGAGTATCAGATCGCGCAGGCCGGCATTGGCCGCAAGTTCCAGAAGCCGACGGTATTCGAAGCACTGACGCTGTTCGAGAACCTGGAGCTGGCGCTGAAGGCCAATAAATCGGTGTGGGCGAGCCTGGCGGCCCGTTTGAGCGCTGAACAGCGCCAGCGCATCGACGAAGTGCTGACCACCCTGCGCCTGCTGCCCTTGGCCCAGCGCCAGGCAGGCCTGTTGTCGCATGGGCAAAAGCAGTTTCTGGAGATCGGCATGCTGCTGGTGCAGGAGCCGCAATTGCTGTTGCTGGACGAACCGGTGGCCGGCATGACCGACGCCGAAACCGAATTTACCGCCGAGCTGTTCAAGGGCCTGGCTGGCAAGCATTCGCTGATGGTAGTGGAACATGACATGGGCTTTGTCGGCAGCATTGCCGACCATGTGACCGTGTTGCACCAGGGCAGTGTGCTGGCCGAGGGTTCGCTGGAGCAGGTGCAGGCGGATGAGCGGGTGGTCGAGGTGTATCTGGGCCGCTAGATCTTCAAAGCTGTGCCGGCTCTATCGCCGGCAAGCCAGCTCCCACAGAACCCCCACAGGCCTCGGAGCTTGTGCTTTACCTGTAGGAGCTGGCTTGCCAGCGATAGGGCCGGCACAGGCACAGCAAACCTTTCAGGAACACCGACATGCTCAAGATCGACACCCTGCACCAGTACTACGGCGGCAGCCACATCCTGCGCGGCCTGTCCTTCGAAGCCAAGGTCGGTGAAGTCACCTGCCTGCTCGGCCGCAACGGCGTCGGCAAGACCACCCTGCTGCGCTGCCTGATGGGCCTGGTGCCCACCCGCGACGGCAGCATCGAATGGGAAGGCCAGCCGATCACCACGCTCAAACCTCAGCAACGAGTTCATGCCGGTATCGCTTATGTGCCACAGGGCCGCGAGATATTCCCGCGGCTGACGGTGGAAGAAAACCTGCTGATGGGCCTGTCGCGTTTTTCTGCACGTGAAGCGCGGGAGGTGCCAGCCTTCATCTACGAACTGTTCCCGGTGCTGGAGCAGATGAAGCAGCGCCGTGGCGGCGACCTGTCTGGCGGCCAGCAGCAACAACTGGCCATCGGCCGCGCCCTGGCCAGTCGCCCGCGCCTGCTGATCCTCGACGAGCCCACCGAAGGCATCCAGCCCTCGGTGATCAAGGAAATCGGTGCGGTCATCCGCCGCCTGGCCGAACGCGGCGACATGGCTATCCTGCTGGTGGAGCAGTTCTACGACTTTGCCGAAGCGCTGGCCGACCAGTACCTGGTCATGGCCCGGGGCGAGATCGTGCAGCGCGGCCGCGGTGAAAACATGCAGGCCGAAGGTGTGCGTGGGCTGGTAACCATTTAATCTGCACACAACGACCCTGCGAGATGCTGTGATGAGTGACCGAATCCGCGATGCCCTGCCCGCCGACCTGCCGGGCATCCTCGATATCTACAACGATGCCGTACGCCATACCACGGCGATCTGGAACGAGACCCCGGTGGACCTGGCCAACCGTCAGGCCTGGTTCGAGGCGCGGGCGCAGCAGGGCTATCCGATCCTGGTGGCGGTAGATGACAGCGGCGTGCTGGGTTATGCGTCGTTTGGCGACTGGCGGCCATTCGAAGGTTTTCGCCAGACCGTGGAGCACTCGGTGTATGTCCGTGATGACCAGCGTGGCAAAGGGCTGGGCCCGCTGTTGATGGCGGCGCTGATAGAACGGGCGCGCAGCTGCGGCAAGCATGTGATGGTGGCGGCCATCGAAAGCGGCAATGCGGGCTCGATGCGCCTGCATGAGCGGCTGGGATTTGTGGTGACCGGGCAGATGCCACAGGTGGGGGTGAAGTTTGGCCGGTGGCTGGATTTGATCTTCATGCAGTTGGTGTTGAACCCGGGGGCTGAACCGAGCTGAGTCTGATGCTTGCAGGCCTGGCCTCTTCGCGGGTAAACCCGCTCCCACAGGGACCGCACATTTCCCGAAACCTGTGCTGCACCTGTGGGAGCGGGTTTACCCGCGAAGAGGCCAGGCCTGCAACCGTTACAGCTGGGTAAACCTGCCCAACCGTTGCTTCAGCATGCTGTTCTCACTGCGCAACTGCTGCACTTCCTGCAGCAGCTCCAGCGCCAGCGCCACCCCTTCCCACTCCAGCTCCAGCTCCTGATGCAGCTTCACTGCGCGCTTTGCCACCAGCGGCGCCTGATCGTCAAACAGCCAGTCATCCGGCGTTCGCCCGGAAGGCTCGACAATGCCGTGCTCGACGATTTCGATCACGTAGTCAGCCGTGACATCGGCTTCCTGACACAGGGTACGCATGTCCAGTTGAACGATCAGGGTGCTGCTCATGATCACTTACTCCATTGTGTCCTCGGGTCGAACGCAGCCTTCTCGGAAAGCTTGCTCCACAGTTCGCGGGCAGCCTCGTCGGAGGCAGGCGGCATGACCACTTTCAGCTGCGCATAAAGGTTGCCGCGCTCGCCGTTCTTGTTCGCCAGGCCCATGCCCGGCACGCGCAGGCGCTGGCCGCTCTGGCTGTCGGGGCGAATGGTCAGGTTGATCCTGCCGGTCAGGGTCGGCACCGCGACCTTGGTCCCCAGGGCAGCCTCCCACGGTGCCAGTGGCACGGTGATGATCAGGTCATGACCTTCGACATCGAACAGCGGGTGCGGTGCCATGCGGATGGTCAGGAACAGATCGCCATTGGCGCCGCCACCACTGCCCGGCGCGCCCTGGCCTTTCAGGCGGATGCGTTCGCCGTCGGTTACCCCAGCCGGAATCTTCACGTTCAGGGTCTTGGTGGTAAACCCGGTGCGCTGGCCCATGGCATTGGTTTGCGGCACCTGGAAGCTGATCTGCTTGGATTCCTTGCTCAGGGTTTCCTCGAGGAACACCGCCAGTTCAAGCTCCACATCCTGCCCTCGTCTGCCGGCACTGCGTTGTTGTTGCCGGCCACCGCCGCCACCGCCGAACGGGCTGCCGCCGCGTGCGCCAAAAATCGAGCTGAAGAAGTCGGAAAAATCACCGCCCTCGAAGCCACCTGCGCCAGCACCGCCGCGGTTTTCCCAGCCAGGTGGTGCCTGGAACGGCCGGCCATGCTGGCCGCCATATTTGCGAATTTCGTCGAACTCGGCACGTTTCTGCGCGTCACCGAGCACTTCGTAGGCCTCGTTGGCCTCCTTGAACTTGTCCTCGGCGTCGCGCTCCTTGCTGACATCGGGGTGATACTTGCGCGCCAGCTTGCGGTACGCGGCCTTGATCGCCTTGTCGTCCGCCGTGGGCTCTACGCCGAGTATCTTGTAATAGTCTTTGAAGTCCATCTGTGGATCACCAATGTGAATGTGCGTGTTGCAACAGAAGATGCAACTGTAGATTGGGGTCAAGCATAGCCTTTCAAGACCGCCTTGGGGTTGCGCCATGGCAGACGACTGGTCTTGATTCTGTAGCCAAGTGGCATAAACTGCGCGGCCGTTTTGCCTCCGGAAGCTTATTTCCCATGTCTGACGTATCCCCGGCCCGCGCCCTGGGCATCGACTTTGGCACCTCAAACTCCACGGTCGGCTGGCACCGCCCTGGCGTGGAGTCGCTGATTGCCCTGGAAGACGGCAAGATCACCTTGCCCTCGGTGGTGTTCTTCAACATCGAAGAGCGTCGCCCGGTGTATGGCCGCCTGGCGCTGCACGAGTACCTGGAGGGCTACGAAGGCCGCCTGATGCGCTCGCTGAAAAGCCTGCTGGGCTCCAAGCTGATCAAGCACGACACCAGCGTGCTGGGCAGCGCGTTGCCGTTCAAGGACCTGCTGGGCATGTTTATCGGCGAGCTGAAAAAGCGCGCCGAAGCCGCCGCAGGTCGCGAATTCGACCAGGTGGTGCTGGGGCGCCCGGTGTTCTTCGTCGACGAAGACTCCGCCGCCGACCAGGAGGCCGAAGACACCCTGGCCGACGTAGCCCGCAAGATCGGCTTCAAGGACGTGTCGTTCCAGTACGAGCCGATTGCCGCGGCCTTCGACTATGAGTCGAGCATCAGCCGCGAAGAGCTGGTGCTGATCGTCGACATCGGCGGTGGTACCTCCGACTTCACCCTGATCCGCCTGTCGCCCGAACGCCATCTGGTAGCCGAACGTCAGGACGATATCCTCGCCACCGGCGGCGTGCACATTGGCGGTACCGACTTCGACAAGCAACTGAGCCTGCAGGGCGTCATGCCGTTGTTCGGCTACGGCAGCCGCATGAAGAGCGGCGCGCTGATGCCTACCAGCTACCACCTCAACCTGGCCACCTGGCACACCATCAACGCCCTGTACTCGCAGAAGTCGCAGCTGGCGCTGGGCAGCATGCGCTACGACATCGAGGACAGCTTCGGCATCGACCGACTGTTCAAGCTGATCGAGCAGCGTGCGGGGCACTGGCTGGCGATGGAAGTGGAAGCCAGCAAGATCGAGCTGACCGAGCATGACAGCCGCATCATCGACCTGCGCCGTGTCGAGCCTGAGTTGAAGGCGGAACTGACCCGCGTGCTGTTCGAAGAGGCCATCGAAAGCCTGCTGGAACGCGTGCGCGGTAGCGTGAGCGAACTGCTGGCCAAGGCCGGCGTCAGCGAAGCCCAGGTCGATACAGTGTTCTTCACCGGTGGCTCCAGCGGCATTCCGGCACTGCGCAACAGCGTGGCAGCGATGTTGCCGAATGCGCGACATGTGGAAGGCAATATCTTTGGCAGCATCGGTAGCGGGCTGGCCATCGAGGCGCGCAAGCGTTACGGCGTGGCCTGAGCCATTTTGGGGCTGCTTTGCAGCCCATCGCGACACAAGGCCGCTCCTACAGGAAACCGCGCATTCATTGGATGGACGCGGTCGCCTGTAGGAGCGGCCTTGTGTCGCGATGGGCCGCAAAGCGGCCCCCAGCAATCTGTCAGACCAGCTCCGCCCGCCGCAACTCGCTTTTCAGGTAGGCATAGTAGACCGGCCCCGCCACCACCCCCGGCAGCCCGAACGCCGCCTCGAACACCAGCATCGCCAGCAACAGCTCCCAGGCCTTGGCACTGATCTGCCCGCCGACGATCCGCGCGTTGAGGAAGTACTCGACCTTGTGGATGACGATCAGGTAACCCAGTGCCGCCGCCGCGACCCAGATCGACAGCGACAGACCGACGATGGTGATCAGGGTATTGGACATCAGGTTGCCGATCACCGGCAGCAGCCCCAGCAGGAAGGTCAGCACGATCAGCGTCTTGGTCAGCGGCAGGTGCACGCCGAACAGCGGCAATACCACGGCCAGGAAAATACCGGTGAACGCGGTATTGAGCAGCGAGATCTTGATCTGCGCGAAGACGATGTTGCGAAACGCCCGCACCAGCAGGGCGAGGCGCTCGAACAGCGCTGCCGCCAGGGGCTTGCGCCGGGAGATATCGGGTATGCGCTGCAGGGCGACTATGGCCCCGAGGATCATGCCGATCAGCAGGGTGACGAACATGTGCGCCATGCCCTTGCCCACCAGCTGCAGGTCGCTCAGGTGGCTCTTGAGCCAGTCGCCGATGGCCACCTTGAACTCCGCCGCGCTGGCCGGCAGGTAACCCTCGATGAACGGCGGCAACTGCCCGCGGGCACGCTCCACCAGGGCCATGAACTTGTCCAGCGACGCCCCTGGGTTTTCCGCTTCGTGCAGCAAAAAGCTGAAAGCACCGGCAATCAGCAGCGACAGGGTCAACACCACCAGCGTGCCCAGCAATGCCACCGCCAGCCAACGCGCGCGTTGCCCGGCGATCAGCGGCTGCAGCCGCGGGGTGAGCATGTTGACCAGCTCGAACACCAACAGGCCAGCCAGCAGGCTCGGCAGCAATTTCAGGGGCAACGCCAGCAGCAGGCCGGCAAACACGATGATCCAGCTGGCCAGGGTGACCTGGCGGGGGGTGAAGGTCATACAGCCTCAACGGCAGACAACGGGAAAGACCCGCAGTCTGCCAGCCTTGAGGCTGCAGGCATAGGCGCAGGTCATTTCTTCTTCAGGCAGTCACTCATGTATGCCTTGCGCTCGTCACCCTTGAGCGCCTTGGCGGTGGCGTCGGCGTTGCAGGTTTTCATTTTGTCTTGCTGGGTCTGCGGCACGCTCTTCTTCAGGCAGGTGCTCATGAAGGCTTTGCGCTCGTCGCCTTTGAGTTCCTTGGCGGTGGCGTCGGCATTACAGGTTTTCATCTTTTCCTGCTGTGCAGTATTGGCGGCGAAGCCTTGGGCGCTGAACAACACCGCCAGCGCCAGCAATGGAATGTGCAGCAATCTCATGGAGTGGTCTCCTTGGCTCCGCGCCCGATGCACGGGGGTCGAGCTGAGTGTAGCCAAGAATTGTCAGCGCCCTGCCCGCGCCTGCCGGCGGTACTGCTCGGGGGTGCACCGGGCCTGGCGCTGGAACATGGCGATGAACGCCGAAGCGCTGCTGTAGCCAAGGTCGAAGGCAATCGCCTGAATCGGCAGGCCTGCCTCCAGCGCTTCGATGGCGCGCAGAAAACGCAGGCGCAAGCGCCACTCGCCAAAGCTGATGCCCAACTCGCGCAGGAACTGCCGGGCCAGGGTGCGCTCGCTGACATGCACGCGGGCCGCCCAGTCGGCCAGCGGACGGTTGTCACCCGGCTCGGCGCTGAGCGCGTCGAGCACCTGGCGCAGGCCATCGCTCTGGGCAAATGGCAGGTAGCAAGCCTGGGTGGGCGCCAGCAACAGCTGGTCCAGCAGTACTTGAGCCAGGCGTTGGTCGCGCTCGTCTGCGGCTACCTGCAGGTCGCGGCGAGCGAAGTCGGCCAGGATGGCCTTGAGGATGTCACTGATCATCAGGCTGCATGGCTGCTGCGGCAGAGCTGCACACAGGCGGCGGTCCAGGTAGACCGAGCGGTAGACGATGGCCTGGGGGTTGTAGCAGCCATGCACAGTATCGGGGGGGACCCACACGGCGTAGTGCGGCGGTGATAGAAAGCGCTGGCCGGCGACCTCCAGGTGCATCACGCCATGGGCGGTGTAGTTGAGCTGGCCCCAGGCGTGCTGGTGCAGGGCGCTGTGGGTGTCGGCGCCGAACTCGTCGTGGCGGAAGTACACCGGAGCCGGGAGCTGGGCGAACTGGGGGATATCGAGGTATTTGCGCTGCATGTCAGTTTAGCAGGGTGGGTTGTCCGGATAAGAGTATAGGCTTTTAGACAGACAATCGATAATACAGGCCTATCGAGGGCCTGCTCTGCAGCCCCAATCAGGCCGAGACGAGTAACCCGCTCAATGAACTACCTCTTCCCCCTCACCGCCATCCTTATCTGGGCCGGCAACACCGTGGTCACCAAGATGTCCGCCGGGGCCATCCACCCTGCCGAGATCGGCTTCTATCGCTGGCTGTTGGCCGGCCTGCTGTTCACCCCATTCCTGCTGCCCGCTGTGTGGCGCAACCGCGCGGCCATCCGCCCGCACCTGGCCAAGGTAGGCCTCCTCGGCGTACTGGGCATGGCGATGTACCAGAGCCTGGCCTACTTCGCCGCCAGCATCACCAGCGCCACCAACATGGGCATCATCCTCTCGCTGATGCCGCTGATGTCGCTGGCTCTGTCCATCGCCTGGCTGGGTCAACGCCTGAGCTACGGTGCATTGCTGGGCGCAGTGGTGTCGTTTGTCGGCGTGCTCGAAGTGGTCAGCGCCGGCCACCCGGCCAGCCTGCTTGATCAAGGCCTGAACAGCGGCGACCTGCTGATGCTGGTGGCCACCCTGGCCTACGCGTTATACAGCTTCCTGCTGAAGAAATGGCAGCTGCGCCTACCGCCGCTGCAGCTGCTGTACCTGCAAGTGCTGGTGGCGATCATC
>NZ_JABMCW010000211.1:0-9782 GCF_013179705.1 Pseudomonas sp. CM25
ACACCATCATCGATGCCACCTACAAGTCCAAGTACCTGTGGTGGAACACCCGGGCGCAGGTCGAGCGCTACCAGGATTGCTCGGGCAAGAGCACGTGGTACCGCTACGACGAGCGTCAGCACCTGGTGGCGGTGACCGATGCGCTGAACCAGACCACGACCCTGGAGCGCAAGCCCGACGGTGAAGTGCTGCGCATCCACCACCCGGACGGCACGGCGGAAACCTTCACCTACAACGTCTACGGCCAGGTACTCAGCCACACCGACGGCAAGGGCCAGACCACCCGCCTGCTGCGCACCGCCCGCGGCCTGCCCGGCAGCCGCCAGGATGCCAAGGGCCAGCGGGTGCGCTACGAATACGACAAGGCCATCCGCCTGACCGCACTGGTCAACGAGAACAACGCCACCTACAGCTTTGCCTACGACGCCTCGGATCGGCTGAGCGAAGAAGTGCGGGTCGACAACCTGACCCGACGCTTCAGTTACAACGTCGGTGGTCACCTTACGCGACTGGATGAGATTGGCTACGGCGACAATGCCGAGCGGCCAGAGCGGCATACGCTGTTCGAGCGCGACGCCATCGGGCGCTTGATCGCCAAGCTCAATCGCGATGCTCAGCAGCAGTTCAGCTATGACGACGCTGACCGGTTGCTCAGCATCGAGCGCCACCCGAGTGGTACCGGCAAGCAACTTGGGGTGACCGAAGAAAAGCTGGAATACGCCTACGACCTGCTGGGGCGGCTGACGAAAGAAATCACGCCTGATGGCACGCTGGGGTACGAGTACGACCCGCTCAGCAACCTGACCACCTTGACCCTGCCGGATGGGCGCAAGGTCAACCACCTGTACTACGGTAGCGGCCACCTGCACCAGTTGAACCTGGATGGCCAGGTGATCAGCGATATGGAGCGCGATGACCTGCACCGTGAGGTGTACCGCACCCAGGGCAAGCTCACCAGTTGCTTTGGTTATGACGCCATGGGTCGCAAGGCCTGGCAGTTTGCCTCGACCTTGCCCGCCGACAAGCTGTCGCAAGTGCACAACACCGGGGTGAATACCGCGCTGCTGGTGGAGCATGCCTACAACCCGATTCATCGGCGGTATCAGTACGACCCGGCGGGTGAACTGGTGCGCACGCTCGACAAGCTGCGTGGCGAGATCAAGTACGAATACGAAGCCAACGGCCAGTTGCGTAGCCGAGATACCGGCTCGCTGGTGGGTAGTGAAGAGTTCCGTTATGACGCAGCGGCGAACCGGCTGGACTTCAATGCGCGGCAGTTCGACAAGGTCAAGGACAACCGGATCAAGCGGTGGCGGGATCAGGAGTATCGCTATGACCCTTGGGGTAACCTGATTGAAAAGCGCTCGGGGACCGGCAAGCTGCAGACCTTTGCCTATGACTGCGAGAACCGGTTGGTGCGGGCTGAGACGCTGGTCAATGGCACGCTGGAGAGCACCGGGCAGTATCGGTATGACAGCCTCGGGCGGCGGGTAGCCAAGCAGGCTGAGATCAATGGTCAAGTGGAGCAGAAGCGCTTCCTTTGGCAAGGGTTAAGGATGCTGCGCGAGGAGACGCCGGGGCAGAGCATTCTCTACCTCTATGAGCCGGGTAGCTATGCGCCGTTGGCGCGGGTTGATCACGTTGAAGGGGAGGAGCGGAAGCTTTACTACTTCCATACAGACCAGATTGGTACGCCGTTGGAGATGACGGATAGCGATGGCAAGATCGTTTGGCAGGCGATCTATCGCTCGTGGGGGGCTGTAGAGCAGCTAGCCGTTAGTGAGGTCGAACAGAACCTACGCTTTCAAGGCCAGTATTATGATAGTGAAACGGGGCTGAACTACAACACGTTCCGATTCTATGAACCTGAAATTGGAAGGTTTGTCACACAAGACCCCATCGGTCTAGCAGGCGGGCATAATCTATATCAATATGCGCCTAGCCCTATCGGATGGATTGATGAACTAGGGCTGTCGTGTAATTCAGATGCCAAGCTTCTCCGAAAGGAGCTCGGGGTAAGTCCGCGAGGGGGAGGTCAGTATGATGCGCATCACATCGTGATGTCCAACTCAAAAGATATAAGAATGATTGCTCTTCGAAAGAAAATGGATGAATTTGACATCGATATCAACGACAAGCGTAATGGGATTTGGTTGCCCAACACAGAGTCTGCAAGGGTTCCAGGAACCACCGCCACACCTCACAAGGGCGCTGGTGTGCATGGTAAAGCATATAAGCAACATGTGTTTGATAAGCTCTCAGGAACGAACACCAGAGAGGATTTTCTCAGCGCACTTTCCGAGGTTAAGAAGTCGTTGTTTGATGGAATTTCATTTAAAACCATGAGGTAGATGTATGTTGATCGAAAATTTGAAGCACTTAAAGGATGAGGTTCTTGAGAGGTTTGAGGGCACTCACTTCATGGCCGTTTTCGAAACTGACTGTGAAGAGTGGTCAAAGGTTATGTGGTCGAAGGGCGTGGGTGTTTCCTTCATTCCGTACGAATTAGAAATGTCTGGCGTAAAACCAAGCAAGATGGTTGCAAAGGAGCCTGCAAACAAAAAAAATACTAATAGATACTTTTATTCTGGAACCCGTTTGAAGAGGGTTGAAATTTTCAATGCGAAGGGTGAGGTTCATGCCTTTGAGAGCTTTATTTATGAAGGCGATCGCATTTATTCGCTCAAAGTTAATCGTCACGGAGAACGCTTATGGCTAAAGGTAATTCACATAGAGCAAGGTGAAGTGCTTAGAGCTTGTAGGGTTGACTCCGATTCAGAATATTGGGCGTTTGGTTACGACTGGAGTGAAGGGTGTCTGCAGGAGATTCTAACGTATTCATCTAATAGCTTGCCGGGTGTAAAAATTTATCCGGTCTTCGATCAGGGTGAACTTGTTTCATTATACTCTATATTTGGCGAGGAAAGAATAGTAATTTATGATGGTCGGTAATTTTTTTGCGCCACACATCGCTCTAAGTTCGTGGTTTTTGCCGAGGGTGTGTATTGGTCCGAAATTGATATTCGACTCAGTGACCTTGGCTAGATAAATGTCGCAGTAACTGTTTCTGGTGATGGTGATGGTGATGCTGAAGGTGAAAAGTATGTGATAATGACTCGTATAGATGATGAAGATAATTCGAGTTTAGATATCTGTGTCGGCTTGCAAACCTATGAGGCAAGCGGGTTCTATAAAGAAGGCAGTGGAGGAAGAGAGTGGCGTTAGAGTTGGGGTTAAGCCGAAACTCATCAAGCATTACGCTGGCTTAACTGTCCTTGCTAAATTTGATAGTGGCTTATTAGAATTTGGGGTGAAAGAAACTTCCTTACGAAAAACTTTGCAAGTGCGTTTCAATGGCAGTATCAGTGGGAGTGATGTTTGTGGCCCTCCAACCGGGCGATGCAGCGAGTAGGTCTACTTCGAGTGCACCAAAGGTGGCCACTACTGCAGACCCTCGACAACCGGTTCTCCGACGGCACACTTGGCTACGACTACGCCCCGGTCAGCAGACTGACCACACTGACCTTGACGGATAGTCGCAAGGTCAACCCCTCCTAGATGGCTAGGTGATGCGCGACATGGAGAGTGATGACCTGTGCCGCGAGGTGTAACAAACCCAAGGCAAGCTCTCGAGAGCCCTTAAAGTGAGCAAATTCGTTGTGAATGAATCACAGGACGGCTGCCATGATTCTCAATGAAAACAAATGTTACGTAATGCAGTATCAGCCTGTCGGCAAAGGGTGTCCTTCTAGTCTGGTAGGATTTTTTAATTGTGATAGCTATGAGTGGTCTCCGTATGAGATGCATCCAGAGGCATTGAGTATAAGGAAGCAATATCGACTCGCTTTATCGGATCTAGAGATAGATCTCGATTTACTTGATTTTGATTTTTATCAACTAGGGTCGACTTATGTCTCTCGAAATTTTTTAGAAGTGTGCGATGCTCTTAAGGTAAAATATAGAGCGGTACCCCTTGAGATTTCCCTAAAGGGGAGGGTTGCAGCGGGTGAGTACTTTATATTTCTACCGGGCGAAAGCTTATCAGCTCTAGATACATCGCTTTCAGTATATGAAGTGGCTAAAGATCTAGAAACTGGAGCCGTCATTCAAAGCCCGCTTTATCCAGGTGCCGTTAGCATTAGTAAAATTGATTTGTTTGTTCTGACCGATTCTGTTGATAGTGACGTCTTTCGCTGTCAAGAAACATTGCAGCTGCTCTGCAGTGAGCGTTTCAAGCATGCCGCAAGCCTTCTAAAAGGGATTTCATTTCTGCCTGTAGATGAAAACTATAGATATGATCCATGGGCAGAGCTTGACGATTTATAATGTTGTGATCAATCTATCTTAACAGGCTTGGGGCGAAAAGCATTTTAATTTCATGGAAGCCTTCACGCTCTTCAAAAAAGCCAAGTTATTGCCATGGATTTATCAGTAGTTTGATGAGTCGGGTTGAAAGGGGGGCGACGAGTTGTTGCATGCTTGTATTTTTGGCTAATCACAGAGTTGATGGCTTAGCTCTTTAAGAATGTAGGTGCGGAGGTGGCTGCCAACGTTGTCTCAGTCACTTCCGATTTGCTGTTGGTTAAGGGGAATGGCTGCTCTGATCTCGGAAGACCACTGCATTCGGTAATGCCTGCTCGAGGAAACCGACCCGCTGGTCCGCAAGATCCAGTACGAATACCACCACCTGACCCTTAGTGAGTTGAATAAAGTCAATTCGGAAATTTATCGTGGGGTTTTCTAGAATCGGAGAATTAAGAAATGTATAGCCTAAAAGATCTCGAGAAAAGATTTTCCGAAATTGATTCAAAAAAGAGTATTACTTAGACGCTTATTTGTCGGAGGCCCAATCCAGGTTGCGCGACACCGTAATCAGTAAAGGTCCGCTTTATAATTCTCGCCCGTATGAAGCGGAGCGGGCTGGCTTTAAGAGGGGTAAGCAGTAAAAAAAAGTCCCGGCCAGCATAAAAAATACTCATATTTACCATTTTGATGAATGGGCCAGGATTTTATTTGTTGAAATCTATGGTCAGTCTGAGAATATAATAAACAAAGAGTTTTACAATTATGGTGACGATTATGTCGAGCGCGCTTACTTTACTAGCGCGGGAAAGTTGAGGAGCGTGTCTGTTTCGTTGCTTAAGGGTGATACAGTCGTGAGAGATCTGAATTGGGGGGAGTATGGGTGTAGTGACTCTAGCTATATTTATGTTGGTCAGGTGCTTGATAAAATTATCGTGCAGCAAAAAGAACATGTAGAATCTTCTTTTAGTGATTTTGAGGTGCGCTTTGAGTACGGTGACGAAGGATTGTTGCGGATAACAAATGTTTGTTCTAATGGCTACGAAGAGCAGCGCTTTCCTTAATTTGCCTTGCCTTGCTAGATCTTGACTTGCAGGGGAGTTTCTTATTTGTGCGGGCTGGATGGGGAGGCTTTTGTGCTTGCTTTGTGAAAGATGATGAAAAAGTGGTCGAAATTTAATTTGTTAATTTTTTATCGCTGGGTGTATTCATTGCTTTCGCCACCTCAAGCAGTCCGCGGTAGGTCACTTGTAAGGCGTTGCTTCTCGAGATGCTTCTTGGATAGTACGCGTGGCCAATGTTCGGCGAAGTCCGTTGTGCAACTCTGGTGATGTTAAGTGGATCAAAGTCGCAATAAGCAGGTTCTTTAACATGTATTACTTTGTCTGGCTCTGCTTGGGCATATGCAACAGTAAAGACCTTTTGACGGGTCGTTATTGAGTAAGTGTTTTTTTGTGCATAAGGGCTGAGATATTTAGTTTACACAAAAACTGCACAATATCTCCTGCAAACCCTCGACAACCTGATCTTCTATTCAGCGAAGTACCCGACAGCAAGACCGAAGTGCTGCTGCAACGCATCGAGAACGCCTTCGTCTGCTTCCTGCATTTCACCCGCACGCCTGATACTTAGCCACACCGACGGCAAGGGCAAGACCACCCACCGCATGCTGCGCGCCGCCGCGGCCTGCTCTGCAGCCGCCATAGGGAATATCCGGCAGAAGCTTCTGGATGCTCTTAGAAACTCAAACTGGAAAGAAATTTTTGGGTAATTATGAAATATTATTCTATAGCTCAGAGTGATGATTTTAAGACGCTTGTCGGAAAGCAGGAAGAGCTGGCCTTGCATGAAGCCGCGGAACAGTATGCTTTCGGCAAGGATGCCACCGCTGTATTTTCCAGGCAGTATGAGTTGGAGTTTAACTCTGATGACAAAAGGAAGAAAGATGGTGCTGATGTATTCACATTTTTTAAACCTGTACTTATTTTGACGTCGAAGGCTAGGGAACTACTAAAGTCAATAGCTCCAGAGTCTTTTCTGGATATACATGTCCGATCTCCAAATCCAGATCATTTAGGTGTGGTGGTTGATGCGAAACTTGTCGGTGCTTTTAATAGAGAACTGTCGGAGTTTGATGAGTATCCCAATGGTTTGGTTGTGTACAAACTTGTGTTGAATCGTCTGGTGGTGCAAGGGTACGATGTGTTCCGCGTGGACGAAAATCCGCTTTCTATTTATGTGTCTGATAGATTTTTAGAAGCGGCGGAGGGGGTCGACTTGAAGGGTTTGGATTTCAAGGAGGTTAGGGCGTTGTGATTAGTGTTGTAAATTGTACGTGTTTACAATCGATCTTTAACAATCCAGAGTAGGGGACTGAAGCGCAAACCTCAGTCCTATTGGCGAAATGCCAGGCATCAACACTGAGGTGCTGCTGCGCCGCGCGAAAGCGCCCCTAGCCATTTGCATCTCAGCTGGTTCCTGACCGACATCAAGTGCGCGGCCGACATACTATGTTCGAGCGTGACCCCTTGGCCGCTTGATCGCCAAGCATCATTCGCGATTGACGACGGCGACCGGTTGATCAGTACCGAGCGCTACCCCAGTGGCATCGGCAAGCAGATCGGGGTTACCGAAGAAAAGCTGGAATACACCTACGACCTGCTGGGCCGGCTGACGCAGGAAATCACACCCGATGGGGCGTTGGGCTACGAGTACGACCCGCTCAGCAACCTGACCACGCTGACCCTGCCGGATGGGCGCAAGGTCAACCACCTGTATTACGGCAGCGGTCACCTGCACCAGCTGAACCTGGATGGCCAGGTGATCAGCGACATGGAGCGCGACGACCTGCACCGCGAGGTGTACCGGACCCAGGGCAAACTCACCAGTTGCTTTGGCTATGACGCCATGGGGCGCAAGGCCTGGCAGTTTGCCTCGACCTTGCCCGCCGACAAGCTGTCGCAGGTGCACAACACCGGGGTGAATACCGCGCTGCTGGTGGAGCATGCCTACAACCCTATTCACCGCCGTTACCAATACGACCCGGCGGGTGAACTGGTGCGCACGCTGGACAAGCTGCGCGGTGAGATCCACTACGAGTACGAAGCCAACGGTCAGTTGCGTAGCCGAGATACCGGTTCGCTGGTGGGTAGCGAAGTGTTTCGTTATGACGCAGCGGCGAACCGGCTGGACTTCAATGCGCGACAGTTTGACAAGGTTAAGGACAACCGGATCAAGCAGTGGCGCGATCAGGAGTATCGCTATGATCCTTGGGGCAACCTGATCGAAAAGCGTTCGGGGACCGGCAAGCTGCAGACCTTTGCCTACGACTGCGAGAACCGGTTGGTGCGGGCGGAGACGCTGGTTAATGGCAAGCTGGAAAGCCGGGGTGAGTATCGCTATGACAGCTTAGGGCGCCGGGTAGCCAAGCAGGCTGAGATCAATGGCCAGGTCGAGCAGAAGCGCTTTCTGTGGCAAGGATGCTGCGCGAGGAGACGCCGGGGCAGAGCATTCTCTACCTGTATGAGCCAGGTACCTATGCGCCATTAGCCAGGGTTGATCAGTTAGAAGGCGAAGAGCAAAAACTCTACTACTTCCATACGGATCAGATTGGTACGCCGCTGGAGTTGACGGACAGTGATGGGAGGGTTGTCTGGCAGGCTAGGTATCGTTCGTGGGGCGAGCTAGAAGAGCTTACGGTTAACGAGGTTGAGCAGGATCTTAGGTCTCAAGGACAGTACTTTGATTCCGAAAGTTGCTTGCATTACAATACGTTTCGTTACTACGACGCCCAAGTAGGCCGATTTATAACTCAGGATCCGGTTGGGTTGGTGGGAGGAATTAATCTCTATCAATATGCGCCGGAGCCGAACGGGTGGGTAGATCCATTAGGTCTAACTTGCGGTAAGTTAAATGATAAAATTATTTCGGAGGCGAATCAGGTCGCCGCTTCCGGTGGCAATATCACGGCGCAGCAAGCTGCAATATTGAAGGGGAACTTGCCGATTGTGCAGCGCCGTAGCGTCTTCCAAAACCAAGTGGCTCGAAAAGAGTTTGTTCGGGATCAGGATTACTTGATGAAACAGTGGGAGGCTCATACAGGGCGAGTTTGGCCAGAAGGGGCCACGCCTCACCATATTATCCCATTGGAAAGTGGGGGAGCAAATAAATGGTGGAATCTTATGCCAACGAGAGGTAAGCTGCCTAATCACTCACTTCCCGGAATTCCTGGGCCGCACGCCGCCGGTGGTGTATTGAGAACGACAATTCAGCAGAGTCGAAAAGCTTTGCCGCCAGGTACGATAACAGATATGAGATTTTAATATGTTGGACGTCGAAAAGTTGATTGATGATATAGCACAAACAGATTTTTTCTCAAATATGGGTAAGGCTCCTGATGTGGTTGAGGGGGTTGTGTATATAGAGAGCGTGTTCAGGGTTTTTATTGAACCGCTAGAATCTGATTTTGCAGGTTCCTACAAAGACTTGGAGTGGCTGCCAACTACGCCTACTCAAGATGATCCGTTCAATTCGTTTCCTAAGCCACCTAAAGAATTAGCTGATGCAAGGCTTAAGGTTAGTAAGGCAGTTATGCAGTCGGTTAAGGGGGTGGCGAAAGATAAATTTGTATTTGGCGCGCATGACTTCAGTCTGGCTGCTAGAAATGCAGCTTGCTTTGCATTTCGACAATATGTTTCTCAAGTTTATTATGGGGATGATGGTGCGTGGTCAAAAATAGTAGGGCTTTATTTTTCAGGTAGATGGCCTGTTGGGTATGCGGGCGACAAATTAATTGTTATATAAGCAGCGTTTGCATTTCTATTCAGGCGCGATGGGGGAGGGGGGCTTTGTTTGGCTCAAAGGCGATTGAGTTACGAGATTGCTAGCTGCTTAGGATAAATTTCGTGTTGCTGGGTTCTTTAATAAACTATGTTTTGAGGTGATCGTCAACTTTGTCTCAGTCGTCTAATTTACGTTTTTTAGGCTGACATATGGAGTTATTTGCCTTTAATTTTTCGTCGTTTTAATATTTTCTATAGCAAATTTGGCGCTCAAGTACGACGATTTCTCCAGGCTGGTCGAAGAAACCGACCCGCTGGGCCGCAAGATCAGCTACAAGCACTGCCGTGCCACGCCCCTGGTCACCGAAACCCGCTTTCCTTACGGCAGCGTGTGGCAGTCGCGTTACGACGACAAGGGCAACCTGCTCGCCGAAATCGATGCCCTCGGCCAGATGACCGAATACCTCAACAGCGATGACGGCCTGCCGCACACCATCATCGATGCCACCTACAAGGCCAAGTACCTGTGGTGGAACACCCTGGCCCAGGTTGAGCGTTACCAGGACTGCTCCGGCAAGAGCACGTGGTACCGCTACGACGAGCGTCAGC
Source organism: Pseudomonas sp. CM25 (assembly GCF_013179705.1). Taxonomy (NCBI): domain Bacteria; kingdom Pseudomonadati; phylum Pseudomonadota; class Gammaproteobacteria; order Pseudomonadales; family Pseudomonadaceae; genus Pseudomonas; species Pseudomonas sp. CM25. The sequence goes on from NZ_JABMCW010000211.1 coordinate 9,693, forward strand.
ACCTGGTAGCGGTGACCGATGCGCTGAACCAGACCACGACCCTGGAGCGCAAGCCCGACGGTGAAGTGCTGCGCATCAACCACCCGGACG
>NZ_JABMCW010000212.1:0-9687 GCF_013179705.1 Pseudomonas sp. CM25
CCGGCGTTGATATGTGGCGCAACATCTTCGCCGGCGGCGCGCTGTGGCTGGCAATCTACGGCACCCTGGTGCTGAACTTCTGTGACTTCGCCCGCAGCTCGCCGTGCCGCAAGACCATCCGCGTCGGCAACTTCTGGGGGCTGCCGGTGAACATCCTGGTGTTCGCCATGATCACCGTGGTGCTGTGCGGCGCGCAGTTCCAGATCAATGGCCAGATCATCGACAGCCCGACGCAGATCGTCGCCGCCATCCCCAGCACGCCATTGCTGGTGCTCGGCTGCCTGGCCTTCCTGATCGTCACCGTGGCGGTGAACATCATGGCCAACTTCGTCGCCCCGGCCTTCGTGCTCAGCAACCTGGCGCCACGCCACCTGAACTTCAAGCGCGCCGGGCTGATCAGCGCCACCCTCGCCGTGCTGATCCTGCCCTGGAACCTCTACAACAGCCCGCTGGTGATCGTCTACTTCCTGTCCGGCCTGGGCGCCCTGCTCGGCCCGCTGTACGGGGTGATCATGGCCGACTACTGGTTGCTGCGCAAAGGCTGCATCAACGTGCCGCAGCTGTACAGCGAAGACCCGGCCGGCGCCTACCACTACACCAAGGGCATCAACCTGCGCGCGGTGGCCGCCTTCCTGCCGGCCGCGCTACTGGCCATCGTCCTGGCCCTGGTGCCCAACTTCCACAGCGTGGCGCCGTTCTCCTGGCTGATCGGGGCCGGCATCGCCGCCGCCGTGTACCTGCTGATCGCGCCACGCCACCGCCAATACTTTGATGTCAGCGGCGAATGCATTGCCGTCGACCACAGCAGCCACTGACCGGGGAAAACCGAACATGCGTATCCTGATCGCCAACGTCAACACCACCGAAGCCATCACCGAAGCCATTGCAGAGCAGGCCCGCGCCGTGGCCTCGCCCGGTACCGAAATCGTCGGCCTCACCCCCTGGTTCGGCGCCGAATCGGTGGAAGGCAACTTCGAAAGCTACCTGGCCGCCATCGCCGTAATGGACCGGGTGCTGGCCTACGAGGGCCCTTACGACGCCGTGATCCAGGCCGGTTACGGCGAGCATGGCCGTGAAGGCCTGCAGGAACTGCTGAATGTACCGGTGGTTGACATCACCGATGCCGCCGCCAGCACCGCGATGTACCTGGGCCACGCCTACTCGGTGGTGACCACCCTGGACCGCACCGTGCCGCTGATCGAGGACCGGCTGAAGCTGTCCGGCCTGTATGACCGCTGCGCGTCGGTAAGGGCCAGTGGGCTGGCGGTGCTGGAACTGGAGGCCGACCCGCAACGGGCGGTGGAGGCGATTGTCGAGCAGGCCGAACGCGCTGTGCGTGAGGACAGGGCCGAGGTGATCTGCCTGGGGTGCGGCGGCATGGCCGGGCTTGATGAACAGATCCGCCAGCGCACTGGCGTGCCGGTGGTGGATGGTGTGAGCGCGGCGGTGACCATTGCCGAATCGCTGGTGCGCATGGGGCTGAGCACTTCCAAGGTGCGCACCTATGCCACGCCGCGGGCGAAGAAGGTGGTGGGTTGGCCGATGCGCTTCGGTCGCTAGCCTTCTGTTTACCCGTACCGGCCCTGTCGCCGGCAAGCCAGCTTCCACAGGGACTGCGCAAGGTTTGAGGCCTGCGGTACCTGTGGGAGCTGGCTTGCCGGCGACAGGGCCGGTCCTGCTAATCCATCATCCTGGCCAACCGCTGCGCACTGCCACAGGCCAGGGTGAATCCCAAGGCCCCATGCCCCAGGTTCAGCCACACATTGCGATACAGCGTGCCGCCAATCATCGGCACGCCGGTCGGTGTCGCCGGTCGCATCCCTGCCCATTCCACCGCCTGGCCATAATCTGCAGCCTTGGGCAGCGTCTCCAGCGCCAACCGCCGCATGCTCTGCAGCCTGCGTTTTTCTACCGACTCGTCGAAGCCGACAATGTCCACCATCGCCGCCACTCGCAGTTGCTGCCCCAGACGGGCATAGACAATCTTGCGTTCATAGTCGGTCAGGCTCAGCTCCGGCGCCTGGTGCCCGGCACTGATCGGTGCGGTCAGGCTGTACCCCTTCAACGGGTAGACCGGCAGCTTCATGCCTGGCAAAGCCAAAGCTGTGCCGCGATGCCCGGCACACAGCACCACCTGTTCGACGTCCAGCCGGTCGAGCCCCAGCTGCAGCGCCACCACCCGGTCCTGGTGCCGCACCAGTTGCGTTACCGGCTGGCCGAGCAGCAGACGACACTCGCCCGAAGCGCGCAGCAGCGCCGCCAGTCGCTGACAGAACAGGTGGCAGTCGCCGACTTCTTCATCGGGTGTAAATACGCCGCCTACGAACGGCGCGCCATCCAGTGCAGGTTCCAACACGCGCAGCTCGGCTGTACTCAGCACACGCTGGCTGGCCGGGTCCAGCAGCTGATCGCGGCCATGGGTGAAAGCGCGCTCGCTGCGAAAGGCCACCAGCTTGCCGTTTCGTCGCCAGGCAAAATCGCCGAAGTCCTGGCTTTCGCGCCATTGCGCCAGAACAGCCTGGCTGTGCAGCGCAAGGTCCAGCAACTGCGCGGCATTGCGGCGATTGACGCTGCGCCGGCAGGCCAGGGTAAACGCCAACAGCCAGCGCCACTGCGCCGGGTCCATGCGCAAGCGCAAGCGTAGCGGCGACTCACCCTGCAACAGCCAGCCCAGCGCCTGCCATGGCACGCCGGCGTCGGCCAGCGGTGCCACATAGCGATAGGACAATTGCCCGCCGTTGGCGAAGCTGGTGGCCGACGCCAGGCTGTCGCGGGCTTCGATCAGGTCGACCGAATGCCCCTCGCGGACCAGGGCGTAGGCCGTCGCCAGGCCAATCACGCCACCGCCAATTACCGCCACACGCTGTTTCATCGCTCATCCCTGTTCCGGCACCATGGCCGAACAGTACCAGCGGATCAGCTCGGGCAGCTATGCGCGCCGTCGTTCAGGCCCTGGCGCACGTTGCGGCTGAGCAGGCTGGCCTTGCCGTCATGCCAGGTCAGGGTCAGTACGTAGAGGGTGTCGAAGTCGTCGCCGCTCCAGTCCTCGGTGATCACCCGCTCTTCACCGAGGGCCTTGCCGGCCACGCTATTGATCAGCTCCGGGAGGTAACCGTGGGACCAGGCGGTGTACACCGTCGCGTTGCGGTATTTGTCGCTCAGCAGCTCATCGGCCAGTTCGTCGGTATCGTTGGCGCCGTAGTCGATGTTCACCGGCAGGCCCAGGCGGATGGCGCTGGGGGTGATGGTCATCAACGGGCGAATGTAGCTGTAGGTTTGCTCCTGGCTGCCTTCCTCGACATGCCGTGAAGGGTTGGCAGCGAACACATAGTCGGCCTTGCCGAAGCGCTCGGGCAACAGCGTGGCCAGATCCAGCGCACGGTTGAGGCCTTGGCAGTTCAACTGGCCCAGCCCCTCGCCCGGCTTTTCGGCATGGCGCAGGAACACCAGGGTCTGGGTGCCATCTACCGGTTGTGCCCGGCTTTCGATTGCCTCCATCGCCAACGGTACGGCGACGGCTGCAAGCACCAGGCTCAGCAGCAAGGGGCGACGACGGCGGAAGAATGTAGGCAACTTCATCAAGGCAGGCTCGTGTGGCAAAGAAAATCGGGTCTACCCGCCACATCGCCCCGCTTGCGGTATCACGGGGCGCCATTAGTAGTGAATGCCATCCTTGGCAACGAGTGAGGGTCAGAGTGCCCTGAACCCGTTTGGTTCCTCCCTGGAGGTGGATGCCGTTCCCTGGGCAATGCTTAGATTAAGGGAACGGTGTTGCTGAATTGTGTACGGTGCCAGAACCTGGGTAATAGGTCGGTGCCCGTATGCAGGGCCCTCATCAATCATCCCGCGTCAGCACTTCCAGCAATTCGATCTCGAACGTCAGGTCCGAATTCGGCGGGATTGCCGCCATGCTGCGCTCACCATAGCCCAGCTGGGCCGGCACCAACAGTTTGCGCTTGCCGCCGACGCGCATTCCAATGATTCCCTGGTCCCAACCCTTGATCACCCGGCCTGTGCCGATCACGCACTGGAACGGCTTGCCGCGCGACCAGGACGAATCGAACTCGCTGCCGTCGGCCAGCCAGCCGGTGTACTGGGTGGTGATCAGGGCGCCTTTGACGGCGGCTTTGCCTTCACCCTCGACCAGGTCGATGATCTGCAGTTCTTGGCTCACGGGGACACTCCAACGCTGGAAAACAAAGCCGCCCTTTTCTCAGGAATGCACCGGTTTGGCAAGTGTGTGCGGGGTCAGGCAAAAGATAGATGCACGGTGGCATTCTCTGGAGGCATGGCTGGGCGCGGAGGCGAGCCAGCCGTAGGGAGCGCATCAGGGCTGACAAGTGCACCGACCTGAATCAGCTGGTCTGCTCAAACACCTGCTGCCCGGTCATTTCCCTGGTCTGGTTGGCAAAACAGTACCAGGCAGGTTTCTCTTCAACGAAGATCTGCATATTGAAATCCCAGTCCTGGTCGCCGTCGAGCAGGCCGACCGGGACGGCATGGAAGTCGTTGGCCTTGAGCCGGTAGTAGAGATGTGTGCCGCATTGGCCGCAAAAAGCGCGTTGAGCCCAGTCGGACGAATCGTAGACGCTGGGCGCACGCCCTTCGATCAGCGGGGGTTTGCTGCAATCGACCACCAGCAGCGGGCCGCCGGTCCACTTGCGGCACATGCTGCAGTGGCAGGCGCTGATGTGGGTATTGTCGACGGTGACGGTAAGCCGGGTAGCGCCGCACAGGCAGGTGCCGTGTTTTTCCAGGGCCATGGCTGGCTCCTTGAGCGGAAGATGGGCCTGCAAGTATAGATGCGCGCTCTTGCAGGAGCGGCCTTGTGTCGCGATGGGCTGCGAAGCGGCCCTAGGATTCAAGCGGACACGTTGGATCCTGGGGCCGCTTCGCAGCCCATCGCGACGCAAGGCCGCTCCTACAAGGGGCAATATCGGTCGGTCAGATGAACACAGTGCCGCGCAGGTACAGCGCCGCACGCCCACTGATTATCACCCGGCCATTGCCCGGCACTTCACACCGCAGCTGCCCTTTGCGCACACCGCCCTGCTCGCAGGTCAACACGTGCTTGCCCAGGCGTTCGGCCCAGACCGGCGCCAGCGAGGTATGCGCCGAACCTGTCACCGGGTCTTCATTGACGCCAACCCGCGGGCCAAACCAGCGCGTGACGAAATCAAAGCCACGGCCTGCGGCGGTCACGGCGATGCCGCGCACATCGAACGCCGACAGCGCAACGAAGTCCGGCTTCAGCGTATCGAGCAACAGGGCGTCATCGATCACCACCACATAATCGTCGCTGTGGTACAGCGCCTGCGCCTGGCTAAGGCCCAACGCCTGGAGCAGCCCGGCCGGTACGTCCACGGCCACCGGTTGCTTGGCCGGGAAGTCCATGGCCAGCAGCCCGTCAGCGCCCCGGCTGACGCGTAGCTCGCCGCTGCGGGTATTGAAGCGCAGCACCTGGGCATGCTCGCCCAGTTGTTCGAACAGCACATAGGCCGAGGCCAAGGTGGCGTGGCCGCACAGGTCGACTTCCACGGTGGGCGTGAACCAGCGCAGGTCGAAGGTTCCCCCATTACGTACGAAGTAAGCCGTTTCCGACAGGTTATTCTCTTCGGCAATGCGCTGCAGCACGTCGTCCGGCAGCCAGCTCTGCAGCGGGATCACTGCAGCCGGGTTGCCACCGAAGGGTTCGGCGGAAAAGGCATCGACCTGGAAGATTTCGAGTTGCATGCACACACTCCTTGTTACCTGGGCGCTGCCAGGCGGATATCTGGGAAAAGGTTACAGGCGCACTGGGGTCAACACGGGTTCGCCGGCGAAGAACGCCTGCAGGTTGCGCAGCACCCGATTGACCGTAGCGCGCGCCCCTTCCGGTGACTGGCCGGCTACGTGGGGTGTGAGCACGGAGTACCCCAGCACCTTGACCGAGCGCGCCGCGAGTCAGTACGGCATCGATTTCGTCGGCATGCCGCTGGATGGCGTCGGCAGGTGTTTCGGCACTTTTGCGGGCAAGCCCGCTCTACTGGCCGAAAGCGCGCCCCAGCCCACCCGGCACACCACTGCTGTCGGTGTCCTGCCAAGGGCCGTTCGGGCTCAGCGACCAGCTCCAGCCATTGTCGAACCGGTAATAGGTGCGCTGGCGGTAGAAGGTATTGGGTTGCTTCTCGAGTACGTAGACACCCAGCTTCGGGTCCCAGTGGCTGGCCCCGCCAGGCGGTGGCGCAAAGCTGGCCGAGGTACGTGGCATCGGCTTGGGAATCGCCGCCGGCTTGCTTGGCTGGGTGGACGGCTGCCCACCCGGCAGCGGCTTCACAACCGGCCCCTGCGGCGGCACCCGCTCGATCGGTGGCGCGGGCTGCTCGTACGGCTGATGCACCGTACACGCAGACAAACCCAGGGCCAGGGTGATCAGGGTCAGGCGGACGGTGCTGTGCATGGCAGTGCTCTCTTACTTGTCAGGGCTGTCGATGGTCAGGTGCTGGGTGGCCTGGCTGGCGCTGGGCATTGGCGCGCCCTGGCCAATCCACTCGCCATGGGTAGGCTGGCCAGCCCGTGACACACGTGCAACCAGTTGGACTTCGCTGAAGTCGGACAGTTTCATCTGCGGCATCATCGCATCGGCATCAGACAACTCCACCTCGATCGGCAACTGCGCCACCGTCACCCGCTTGGCCGCCAGCGGCATCGGTGGGCCATTGCTGGCGCGGGCAAAGATGAACACCGTGTCCTCCGGTTTGACCTTGTCCTGCAACGCGGCAGCCAGTTCTACCCGCACCTTCAAACGGGCCGTTGCTACTGCCGCCGCGGGCTCTGCGGCCTGCGCTGGCGAGCCGCCCAAGCGCTCGGCGGCGCGATCAATGCCGCCCTGCAGGGCCGCACGTGAGGTATCGCCTTCCGGCAACTGCGCCAGCAGGCGCTTCCAGTAGTCGATGGCTTCCTGATAGCGCTCGCCTTCGAACGCGGCAATACCGCGCAGGCCCAGGCTGGTCACTTCGTTGGCGTCGGCCTGCAATGCTTCGTCAGTCAAGGCCTGGAGTTGCGGACTCCATTGCTTGTCGGCGGCAAAGTACAAGGCCTGGGCCCACTGCCCGAGCAGCTCTGGCTGACGACCGGCAAGGGCCACGGCACGCTCGAAGGTACGCGCGGCATCAGCGGGGCGCTGATCGGCCATATAGGCGCGGCCGAGGAAGTAAAGGGCCTCGGCCGAATCCGGCTGGGCCTTGACCACGCGCTCCAGGCGGGTAGTCATTTCTTCCATCGACTTGGGTGCCTGGGCAAACTCCTGGGTCAGGGCCACCTTGTCGGCCGCACCAAAATGCAGGTACAGCCCCAGCGCCATCAGCGGCACCAGTACGGCCGCAAGCAACGGCAAGGCCTTGCCAAGATGGCCCTGACGGGGTGCCTCGGCGCCTTCGGTATCGGCCAGCAGCTCTCGGGCAGCCTCGTCGCGGCCCTTGGCCAGCTGCGCCTCGTCGAGCACTCCGGCGGCCTGCTGGGTAGCCAGTTCGGCGATGCGCTCCTGGTACAGGGCCACGTTCAGGGCGGTGCGGTCTTCTTCTGCCTGACGACGACGGCCACGCAGGATCGGGATCAGCAGGAAGCTGAGGGCAGCGAGCAGCAGCAGGCCCGCGCTAAGCCAGAATTCAATCATGGGTCTGTTCTTTATCCAGCAGTTTGGCGAGACGCTCGCGTTCTTCGGCAGACAACTCATTACCGCCCGGTGCGGCCGTACTGCGGCGGCGGCGCACGATCAGCGCCAGCACCACGAAACCACCCGTCAGCAATATTCCCGGGCCAAACCACAGCAGCCAGGTGCGGCCACTGAGCGCCGGCTTGTAGCGCACGAAATCGCCGTAGCGGTCGACCATGAAGTCGACGATCTGCTGGTTGTTCTTGCCTTCACCGAGCATGCGAAAGATTTCCCGGCGCAGGTCGGCGGCAATCGGCGCGTTGGAATCGGCGATGTCCTGGTTCTGGCACTTGGGGCAGCGCAGTTCCTTGGTCAGCTGCTGATAGCGCTCGCGCTCGGCATCATCGCGAAACTGATAGGTGTCGATGGCTGCCTTGGCCACACTCGCTACGCCCAGGCCCAGCACAACGGCTGCCAGCCAGCGCTTCATGGCTTGGCCTCGTCGACCAGGCCCTGATACAGCGGCGCCAGCTGCTCACGCCACACGGTGGCATCGACGATGCCCACGTGCTTGTAGCGGATCACACCCTTGGCATCGATCAGGAAGGTTTCCGGCGCGCCATACACGCCAAGGTCCAGGCCCAGGCTGCCCTGCTCGTCACGGATATCCAGCTGGTAGGGGTTGTGGAATTCGGCCAGCCACTTCTGCGCGGCGGCGTTGTCGTCCTTGTAGTTGACCCCGTGAATCACCACGCCCTGCCGGGCCAGCTGGTTCAGGTAAGGGTGCTCGACCTTGCACGACGGGCACCAGGTGGCCCAGACGTTGACCAGCGCCGGGCGGCCGTGCAGATCGACCTGGGTCAGCGTGCGGTCACCCTGGGTCGAGGCCAGGGAAAACGCGGGGAATGGCTTGCCGATCATTGCCGAAGGCAGCTCGTCGGGCTTGAGGAACAGCCCCTTGTACAGGAACACCACCACCAGCAGGAACACCACCAGTGGGACTACCATGATCCAACGCTTCATGCAGCTGCTCCAGACACGCCCAGGGCCTCACGCACCCGGGTCTTGACCTTGACGCGGTAGCGCCGGTCGAGGGCCGCCAGCAACCCACCCAGGCCAGTCAGCAGACCGCCCAGCCAGATCCAGCGGACATAAGGCTTGATGTGCACGCGCACGGCCCAGGCGCCGTTTTCCAGTGGCTCGCCGAGGGCAACGTACAGGTCACGGGTAAAGCCGGCGTCGATGCCGGCCTCGGTCATCATCGACTGCTGCACGGTGTACAGGCGCTTCTCCGGGTGCAACGTGGTGACCTCACGGCCATCGCGGCTGACCACCACGGTGCCCCTGTCGGAGATGAAGTTCGGCCCTTCGAAATGCCTGGCACCCTGGAACAGGAACTGGTAACCGCCCAGCTCCACGCTTTCGCCCGGCGCCATGCGCAGGTCGCGTTCGGCGCTGTTGTTGCTCGACAGCACCACGCCCAGCGCGCACACCGCCAGGCCCAGGTGCGCCAGTTGCATGCCCCAGTAGCTGCGACCCAGGCCTGGCAAGCCCTTGATCAGGCCTTTGTGGCGGGTCTTGTCGAAGATGTCACGGAGCCCGCCGAGCACCACCCAGGCGGCCAGGGCGAAGGCGGTCAGGGTCGGCCAGTCGAAGTCGTCGACGATGAAGCCGGCAGCCGGGGCGAGGATGGCGCTGCCGATCAGCACGGGGGTCATCATGCTGACCAGCCATTTGCCCGGGGTGTCCTTCCAGCGCACCAGCACGCCCACGCTCATCACCACCATCAGCAAGGCCATCAGCGGCAGGAACAAGGCATCGAAGTACGGCGGGCCGACCGACAGCTTGGCCCCGGTAAGCGCATCGAGCACCAGCGGGTACAGCGTACCGAGCAGAATCATCGAGGCCGCCACCACCAGCACCAGGTTGTTGGCCAGCAGCAACGTCTCACGCGACCACAGGGTGAAGCCGACCTGGCTCTTGACCACAGGCGCACGCAGGGCGAACAGGGTGAGCGAACCACCGACCACGAACAACAGGAAGATCAGGATGAA
>NZ_JABMCW010000213.1:0-9665 GCF_013179705.1 Pseudomonas sp. CM25
CGAACTTCCACGACCTTGCGGTCACTGATACCTGAAACCAGCGCGTCTACCAATTCCGCCACCTGGGCACACATTCGAGATTACTTGATGCTTTACAGCGCCGCTCATCTCTACTACAACTTCGGGGTTGTCCGTCGTTGTGGTGCGCACTATACGGACGCTCTGGAGGGCTGTAAAGCCCCCAATCAAAAAAAATTTCAAAAAATTCAACTTGTTGATTCCACAGGTCTATTGCCGCTCACCAGAGGTGCCGTTGGGGCTGTCCAACGCTTACATTTCCGGTTTCAATAGGCCTATGCCAGAATTCATATCTATATACCCCAAGGTGAACCCCTTCTGATGGCCGATTGGCAATCCCTCGATCCCGAGGCCGCTCGCGAAGCGGAAAAATACGACAACCCCATTCCCAGCCGTGAGCTGATCCTGCAGCGCCTTGCCGACCGTGGCGAACCCGCTGCGCGCGAGGAGCTGGCGAAAGAGTTTGGTCTGTATGAAGAAGACCAGATCGAAGCCTTGCGTCGTCGCCTGCGTGCCATGGAGCGCGACGGCCAGCTTATCTATACACGGCGCGGCACTTATGCCCCGGTAGACAAGCTGGACCTGATCTGCGGCCGCGTCTCGGGCCACCGCGATGGCTTCGGCTTCCTTATCCCTGATGACGGCAGCGAAGACCTGTTCCTCAGCCCGTCGCAGATGCGCCTGGTATTCGACGGCGACCGTGGCCTGGCCCGCGTCTCTGGCGTAGACCGCCGCGGCCGCCGCGAAGGCGTGCTGGTCGAAGTCATCTCCCGTGCCCACGAAAGCGTGGTCGGCCGTTACTTTGAAGAGGGCGGCATCGGCTACGTGACCCCGGACAACCCGAAGATCCAGCAGGAAGTGCTGGTGACCGCCGGGCGTAACGGTGGCGCGAAGATCGGCCAGTTTGTCGAGATCAAGATCACCCACTGGCCAACCCCGCGCTTCCAGCCGCAAGGCGACGTGGTCGAGGTCATCGGCAACTACATGGCGCCGGGCATGGAAATCGACGTTGCCCTGCGCAGCTACGATATCCCCCACGTCTGGCCCCAGGACGTGGTCAAGGAAGCGCGCAAGTTCCGCTCCGAAGTCGAAGACAAGGACAAGGAGAAGCGCATCGACCTGCGTCACCTGCCGTTCGTCACCATCGACGGCGAGGACGCCCGCGACTTCGACGACGCCGTCTATTGCGAACCGCTGGGCAAGCTGCGCATGTTCTCTGGCGGCTGGCGCCTGTATGTGGCCATCGCCGACGTGTCCAGCTACGTGCGCCTGGGTTCGGCCCTGGACGTCGAGGCCCAGCAGCGCGGTAACTCGGTGTACTTCCCCGAGCGCGTGGTGCCGATGCTCCCTGAAGAGCTGTCCAACGGCCTGTGCTCGCTGAACCCGCATGTCGATCGCCTGGCCATGGTCTGTGAAATGACCATGAACAAAGCCGGCCAGATGGTCGACTACCAGTTCTACGAAGCCGTGATCCATTCACATGCCCGTCTGACCTATCACAAGGTCAGCAGCATGCTCGAGCACTCCCGTACCCGCGAGGGCAAGGCGCTGCGCGAGGAGTACAAGGAAGTCCTGCCGGACCTGAAGCACCTGTACAACCTGTACAAGGTGCTGGTCGAGGCCCGCCACACGCGTGGCGCCATCGATTTCGAAACCCAGGAAACCCGGATCATCTTCGGTGACCAGCGCAAGATCGCGGAAATCCGCCCGACCGTGCGCAACGAAGCCCACAAGCTGATCGAGGAATGCATGCTGGCGGCCAACGTGGCCACCGCCGAGTTCCTGCAAAAGCATGAAGTGCCTGCCCTGTACCGGGTGCACGACGGCCCGCCGCCAGAGCGCCTGGAAAAACTCCGCGCCTTCCTGGGCGAGCTCGGCCTTTCCCTGCACAAGGGCAAGGACCCGTCGCCGAAGGACTACCAGGCCTTGCTGGCGAGCATTGCCGGGCGCCCGGACTTCCACCTGATCCAGACGGTGATGCTGCGCTCGCTGAGCCAGGCGGTGTACAGCACCGACAACAACGGCCACTTCGGTTTGAACTACGAGGCGTACACCCACTTCACCTCGCCGATCCGTCGTTACCCGGACCTGCTGGTGCATCGCGCCATCCGTAGCGTAATCCGCTCCAAGGTCGATACCCCGCACGTCAAGCGTGCCGGCGCCATGAGCATCCCCAAGGCGCGTATCTACCCGTACGACGTGAATACCCTCGATCAGCTGGGCGAGCAGTGCTCGATGACCGAGCGGCGTGCCGACGAGGCCACCCGCGACGTGGTCAACTGGCTCAAGTGCGAGTTCATGAAGGACCGCGTGGGCGAAACCTTCCCGGGCGTGATCACTGCGGTGACCGGCTTCGGCCTGTTCGTCGAGCTGACCGATATCTACGTCGAGGGCCTGGTGCACGTCAGCGCGCTGCCGGGTGACTACTATCACTTCGACCCTGTGCACCATCGACTGTCCGGTGAGCGTACCGGGCGCAGCTTCCGCCTGGGCGACACCATCGAAGTCAAGGTCATGCGCGTCGATCTCGACGAACGCAAGATCGACTTCGAGGTGTCCGAGCAGCAGCTCAAGGCGCCGATCGGGCGCAAAGGGCGCGGTGCCGCACCGGTCGCCGAAAAGGGCGAGCAGCCGCCGGTGACCGAGGCCAAGGCTACGCCGAAGCCGCGTAGCCGCAAGAGCGAAGCGTCCGAGGCGTACTTCCCGAAAGACGCCGTGCAGCGCAACGCCGAAGTGCGCAAGAGCCGCGAAATGAAGAAAGCGCTGATGACCGAAGCGCGTTCCGGTGGCCATTCGAGCAGCAAGTCGGACAAAGGCAGCAGCAAGGCTGCCGGCAAACCGACCAAGCACCGTAAAGGCCCGCCGAAGTCCGGCGCGCCCCGCAAGAGCAAGAGCAAGTCATGAGTCAGCTGGAAAAGATCTACGGCGTGCACGCCGTGCAGGCGTTGTTGCAGCACCATCCGAAGCGGGTCAAGCAGATCTGGCTATCGGAAGGGCGCAGCGAGCCGCGCATCCAGGCGCTGCTGGCGCTGGCCGCCGAGAACCGCGTGGCGGTCGGCCAGGCCGAGCGCCGTGAGATGGATGCCTGGGTTGAGGGTGTGCACCAGGGCGTGGTTGCCGAAGTCAGCCCGAGCCAGGTGTGGGGTGAGCTGATGCTCGAGGAATTGCTCGAGCGCACTGAAACCCCGCCGCTGATTCTGGTACTCGATGGTGTTACCGACCCGCACAACCTCGGCGCCTGCCTGCGTACTGCCGATGCGGCCGGTGCCACGGCAGTGGTGGTGCCCAAGGACAAGTCGGCGACCCTGACCCCGGTTGTGCGCAAGGTGGCCTGCGGCGCTGCGGAAGTGATTCCGCTGGTGGCCGTGACCAACCTTTCCCGCACCCTGGAAAAACTCCAGCAGCGTGGCTTGTGGGTGGTCGGTACCGCGGGCGAGGCCGAGCAGGAGATCTACCAGCAGGACCTGACCGGGCCGCTGGTGATGATCATGGGCGCGGAAGGCAAGGGCATGCGCCGGCTGACGCGCGAGCATTGCGATTTCCTGGTGAAATTGCCGATGAGCGGGAGTGTCAGCAGCCTGAACGTTTCGGTAGCGACGGGCGTGTGCCTGTTCGAGGCCGTGCGTCAGCGACAGGCCAAGCGCTGATCTTCAGCCTGAACCGGCCCTATCGCCGGCAAGCCAGCCCCCACAGGCACGCCACAAGGTTCAGGTCCTGTGGCGATCCTGTGGGAGCTGGCTTGCCGGCGATAGGGCCAGTACAGACATAAAGTGTTTCGGGCTGTTCAAATAATCGCCAATCACCTTGCTTGTGTGCCACGGCTTCTCTACAATTGCGCCCCTTGCCGAGCTGGCAGGTGCGCATGCGCCTCCCCTCTGTGCAAGACATACAGTGTCATTCACTCCTTGTCTGACCAGATTCGCTGGCAGACTACTAACCCGTAAGGAGCATTCATGCGTCATTACGAAATCATCTTCCTGGTTCACCCGGACCAGAGCGAGCAAGTCGGCGGCATGGTTGAGCGTTACACCAAGCTGATCGAAGAAGATGGTGGCAAGATCCACCGCCTGGAAGACTGGGGCCGTCGTCAACTGGCCTACGCAATCAACAATGTTCACAAGGCTCACTACGTGATGCTGAACGTTGAGTGCACCGGCAAGGCCCTGGCCGAGCTGGAAGACAACTTCCGCTACAACGATGCCGTTATCCGTAACCTGGTCATCCGTCGTGACGAAGCCGTTACCGGTCAGTCCGAGATGCTGAAGGCTGAAGAAAACCGCAGCGAGCGCCGTGAGCGTCGCGAGCGTCCTGAGCATGCTGACTCCGCCGAAGGCGACGACAGCAATGACAGCGACTCCAGCGATAACGCTGACGAGTAATCCACGGACCTTTAGAGGAGCCTATTAAATGGCACGTTTCTTCCGTCGTCGTAAATTCTGCCGCTTCACTGCTGAAGACGTGAAAGAGATCGACTTCAAAGATCTCAACACCCTGAAAGCTTACGTATCCGAAACCGGCAAGATCGTTCCAAGCCGCATCACCGGTACCAAAGCTCGTTATCAGCGTCAGCTGGCTACCGCTATCAAGCGCGCCCGCTTCCTGGCCCTGCTGCCCTACACCGACAGCCACGGCCGCTGAGACCGGGTCGTCGACAAGCAGTAAGGGATTAGCATGCGAGCGTTAGCAAGCTTCATCATGCGCGGTCGTGTGCAGGCCACCCTGGTGGTGGTCATCAGCGCGGTACTGCCGCTGCTGTTCTGGTTGAGTGCCGCTGCCGGCAGCCTTGTGCTGCTGCGGCGCGGGTTCAAGGATGCTACAACGGTCATCGCCGGCGGCCTGCTGGCCGGGTTGGCCGTGTGGTTCATGGGCGATCCCATCACCTTCATGGTGATTGCGGGTGCCCTGGCCATGGCCGCCATGTTGCGTGCCGAGCAACCCTGGAGCCGCGTGTTGGTGGTCAGCGCCGTGTTCGCCGTGGCTTTCAGCCTCGTGCTCGATCTGGCGCTGGCACCGACCTTCGATATGCTGGCCAAGGCTTTTGCCGAGGCCATGCCGCAAATCGAAGGGCAACCGGTGCTCTCCGGTGAGCTGATCCGCCCTGTGCTGGTCGCTTCCACAGCAGTGACGGTGCAATTGTTCAGTGTGCTGGCCTTGGTGCTGGCGCGCTACTGGCAGGCAGCGTTGTACAACCCTGGAGGCTTCGGTCGCGAGTTTCGCGCCCTGAAGCTGCCAAAACAGACCATGGCGGTGTTGGTGGCAGTGATGGTGGTGGCTCCGTTTATCGGGTCGCAGTTCATCATTCTGGCATCGGCCTCGAGCCTGGTACTGGTACTGGCCGGCATCGCCTTGATGCACGGGCTGGTGGCACAGGGCCGACTGGCTGGTTTCTGGCTGGTGGGCATGTACGTGACGCTGCCGCTGATCATGCAGCTGATTTATCCGTTGCTGATGGTCTTGGCCATTGTCGACAGCCTGATTGATTTTCGCGGTCGCAAGTCCCCCAAGGGGAATGACTCCGCGAACGGTGAAGGTTAAAAGTTAAGAGGTTTTACCAAATGGAACTGATCCTGCTGGAAAAAGTCGCTAACCTGGGCAACCTGGGCGACAAAGTAAAAGTTAAGGCTGGTTACGGCCGTAACTTCCTGCTGCCATTCGGCAAGGCCACCGTTGCCAACGCCGCCAACCTGGCTGCGTTCGAAGAACGTCGTGCCGAGCTGGAAAAAGCAGCTGCCGACAAGAAAACTTCGGCTGAAAGCCGTGCTGCCCAACTGGCCGAGCTGGAAGTGACCATCACTGCCACCGCTGGCGACGAAGGCAAGCTGTTCGGTTCGATCGGCACTCACGACATCGCTGACGCCCTGACCGCCTCCGGCGTTGAAGTGGCCAAAGCTGAAGTTCGTCTGCCGAACGGCACCATCCGTCAGGTTGGCGAATACGACGTAGCCGTGCACCTGCACAGCGACGTTGAAGCCACCGTACGTGTGGTCGTCGTAGCTGCCTAAGCTGCGCTGACTGGCTGGCTCCTGGTGAGCCAGGCGGTTAACATCGGGCACGGTCCTGTTTTATACAGGCCGTGCCCTTTGTCTTTTTCGTCCTCCAGAATTCTTTCGTGGCCATGAACGAGATCACCACCTCCGAACAGCTTGACCTGCAAACCGCCGCCCTGAAGGTGCCGCCGCATTCCATCGAGGCCGAACAGGCCGTGCTCGGTGGCCTGATGCTGGACAACAACGCCTGGGAGCGGGTGCTGGACCAGGTGTCCGATGGCGATTTCTATCGGCATGACCACCGCCTGATCTACCGGGCCATCCACAAGCTGGTGGACCTTAACCACCCGTTCGACGTGGTCACGCTGCATGAGCAGTTGGACAAGGAAGGCGTGTCCTCGCAGATCGGCGGCCTGGCGTACCTGGCCGAGCTGGCCAAGAACACCCCGTCGGTAGCCAACATCAAGGCGTACGCCGCGATCATTCGCGAGCGTGCCACGCTGCGCCAGCTGATCAGCATCAGCACCGACATCGCCGATAACGCGTTCAACCCCCAAGGTCGAAACGCCGAGGAAATCCTCGACGACGCCGAGCGGCAGATTTTCCAGATCGCCGAAGCGCGGCCGAAAACTGGCGGGCCGGTAGGCGTCAACGAACTGTTGACCAAGGCCATCGACCGGATCGACACGCTGTTCAACTCCGACAGCGAGATCACCGGCGTTTCCACCGGTTATACCGACCTGGACGAGAAGACCAGCGGTTTGCAGGCAGCTGACCTGATCATCATTGCGGGTCGTCCTTCGATGGGCAAGACCACCTTCGCCATGAACCTGGTGGAGAACGCGGTGCTGCGCAGCGACAAGGCGGTGCTGGTCTTCTCGCTTGAAATGCCAGGTGAGTCGCTGATCATGCGTATGCTCTCGTCCCTGGGCCGCATCGATCAGACCAAGGTGCGTTCCGGCCAGCTGGATGATGACGACTGGCCGCGCCTGACTTCGGCCGTCAACCTGCTCAATGACCGCAAGCTGTTCATCGACGATACGGCCGGCATCAGCCCCTCTGAGATGCGTTCACGTACTCGCCGCCTGGCGCGGGAGCATGGCGAAATCGGCCTGATCATGGTCGACTACCTGCAGCTCATGCAGATTCCAGGTTCCGGCGGTGATAACCGTACCAACGAAATTTCCGAAATCTCCCGCTCCTTGAAAGCGTTGGCCAAAGAGTTCAACTGCCCGGTGGTTGCACTGTCGCAGCTGAACCGCTCCCTTGAACAGCGGCCGAACAAGCGCCCAATCAACTCCGACTTGCGTGAGTCGGGTGCAATCGAGCAGGACGCCGACGTCATCATGTTCGTGTACCGGGACGAGGTGTATCACCCCGAAACCGAGCATAAGGGCATCGCTGAAATCATCATCGGCAAGCAGCGTAACGGCCCCATCGGCTTTGTGCGGCTGGCGTTTATCGGCAAGTACACCCGCTTCGAGAACCTTGCGCCGGGGATGTACAACTTTGACGATGACGAATAACGGTTTTTTTTCATTAACCGGCGCAGGGCTCACTGGGATAGCTGGGGCGTGGCTATATTTTCTGACGACTGAGCCAGGAAATGATCAGTTTTTTCCCGTTGCGTGTAGGCCGTTTCTGAAATAGTTTCCTACCGTCTTTGCGCCATTGCGGTGGTTTTCTGGGCGGCCTAGTCTGGCCCTGTCGTTGCCAACGCAGCGACCGGGCCTGCAAGCCCGCTACAGGAACGAATGTTGTTCACCGTAAGCCAATGGCAGCCATTGGGCTCGCTTGATGGTGGCTGCGTACGGGAGGTTCTCGAACCTGCCGATGCAGGGGCAGATGCCTGCTGTAAGGCTTCGTTGATATGTCGCCTGGTCCGGCCCTTTCGCGGGTGAACCCGCTCCCACAGGATCTCCAATGATTTCGAGGCTTGTGCCGTACCTGTGGGAGCGGGTTTACCCGCGAAGAGGCGGGCCGAGGCAGTCGAGAATTTTCAGGGGGATTGAACAATGACAACAGACGACACCCAGTTCACTGTCGGCAAGACCACTTTCTACCAAGGCGAAAACGGCGCCCACCCGCTGTTTCGCATCGAGCCGGGCATACCGTGCAGGGACGCACGCGAGCAGTCTTCGGAATTGATGGGCTATGTGCGCGAATTGACCATCATCGGGTTGATGGATGAAAACCGATGATGATCTGGGCGGCCCATTAGCGGAGTGCGATGGCCAAGGCGCTGATGGATGATGCAGAGTTGGGGATGAAGAGGTGAGGGGTCGGCTTCAGGTTGCATGAAGGCAGCCATGTGTTCGCCACAACAATTTCAGCGCCTAGAAGACCGAGCGCCGCCCGCGCGCTCGGTCTCCTAGGCGCCGAAACTGCAGCGGCGAACACCCGGCGCGCCCACCCCCCAACCGTCGCCCAACCCACCAATCCCCACGAAGACAGTCGGATTTGGTCAAAATTTGTGCTATATTCCGCGCCCGCGATTTCCCTGCACAACAGAACCGGTCACTGACATGCAAGCAGCCAAACCACTCTACGACTATCCCAAGTACTGGGCCGAATGCTTCGGGCCAGCACCTTTCCTGCCGATGAGCAGGGAGGAGATGGATCTGCTCGGCTGGGACTCCTGCGATATCATCATCGTGACCGGTGATGCCTACGTCGACCACGCGTCGTTCGGCATGGCCATCATCGGCCGCCTGCTGGAAGCCCAGGGCTTCCGCGTGGGCATCATTGCCCAGCCGAACTGGCAGTCGAAAGACGACTTCATGAAGCTCGGCGAGCCGAACCTGTTCTTCGGCGTGGCTGCGGGCAACATGGACTCGATGATCAACCGCTATACGGCGGACAAGAAGATCCGTTCCGACGACGCCTACACCCCTGGTGGCCTGGCCGGCAAGCGTCCGGACCGTGCCAGCCTGGTGTACAGCCAGCGGTGCAAGGAAGCCTACAAGCACGTGCCGATCGTGCTGGGTGGCATCGAGGCTTCGCTGCGGCGCATCGCCCATTACGATTACTGGCAGGACAAGGTCCGTCATTCGATCCTGGTCGACGCCAGTGCCGATATCCTGCTGTACGGCAACGCCGAGCGGGCCATCGTCGAGGTTGCCCAGCGCATGTCCCAGGGCGAAAAGATCGAGCACATCACCGATGTGCGTGGCACCGCATTCATTCGCCGTGACACGCCTGCGGACTGGTTCGAGATCGACTCCACCCGCATCGACCGCCCGGGCCGCGTCGACAAGATCATCAACCCGTACGTGAACACCCAGGACACCCAGGCCTGTGCCATCGAGCAGGCCAAAGGCGACCAGGAAGACCCGAACGAAGCCAAGGTGGTGCAGATTCTCGACAGCCCGCGCATGACCCGCGACAAGTCGGTGATCCGTCTGCCTTCGTTTGAAAAGGTGCGTAACGACCCGGTGCTCTACGCCCACGCCAACCGCGTGCTGCACCTGGAAACCAACCCGGGCAACGCTCGTGCGCTGGTACAGAAGCATGGCGAAGTGGACGTGTGGTTCAACCCGCCACCCATCCCCATGACCACTGAAGAAATGGACTACGTGTTCGGCATGCCCTACGCGCGTATTCCGCACCCGGCGTATGGCAAAGAGCGCATTCCGGCCTACGAGATGATCCGTTTCTCGG
>NZ_JABMCW010000214.1:0-9625 GCF_013179705.1 Pseudomonas sp. CM25
CTCGAAGAGGTGCGCAGCCATCTGCTGGCCATGGGCGGCCTGGTGGAAAAGCAGGTCAACGACGCGGTAACCGCGTTGATCGAGGCCGACTCGGGCCTGGCCCAGCAAGTGCGCGAAGTGGACGAGCAGATCAACCAGATGGAGCGCAATATCGACGAGGAGTGCGTGCGCATCCTCGCCCGTCGTCAGCCGGCGGCCTCCGACCTGCGCCTGATCATCAGCATTTCCAAGTCGGTGATCGACCTGGAGCGCATCGGTGACGAGGCGACCAAGATCGCCCGCCGTGCCATCCAGCTGTGTGAAGAGGGCGAGTCGCCGCGCGGTTACGTCGAAGTGCGCCATATCGGTGACCAGGTGCGCAACATGGTGCGCGACGCGCTGGACGCCTTTGCCCGCTTCGACGCCGAGTTGGCGTTGTCGGTGGCCCAGTACGACAAGACCATCGACCGCGAGTACAAGACCGCCCTGCGCGAGCTGGTGACCTACATGATGGAAGACCCGCGCTCGATCTCGCGGGTACTCAGCGTGATCTGGGCGCTGCGTTCGCTGGAGCGTATCGGTGACCATGCGCGCAACATCTCCGAGCTGGTGATCTACCTGGTGCGCGGCACCGACGTGCGCCACATGGGCCTCAAGCGCATGACTGCAGAAGTGCAGGGTACCGCTTTCGCCGACGGCGAAAAGGCTAATGTTCCGGGCAAACCTGACGATAAATAAGGTTGCTCCCGTGCATCGACGCCCGGCCTACGCCGGGCGTTTTCGTTTGCGGTCGAGGAGCCGGCAGGCACCCGCGAACGATGTGAAGAAGTCCCGGCGTGACCAGGTTGTAGCAAATGGCCATTATTTGCCAGTAGGCTAGTCGGGATTCAAAAGGAGTATCGATGAGTAAAGTGAATGTGCTGGTCGTGGATGACGCCCCGTTTATCCGTGACCTGGTCCGCAAGTGCCTGCGCAATGCCTTTCCGGGCATGGCCATCGACGATGCGGTCAACGGTCGCAAGGCCATGGCCATGCTGGGCAAGGAAGCATTCGACCTGGTCCTGTGTGACTGGGAAATGCCGGAAATGTCCGGCCTGGAACTGCTCACCTGGTGCCGTCAGCAGCCTGCGCTGAAAAACCTGCAGTTCATCATGGTGACCAGCCGTGGCGACAAGGAAAACGTCATTCAGGCGATTCAGGCGGGCGTTTCCGATTTTGTCGGCAAGCCGTTCACCAACGAGCAACTGCTGACCAAGGTGAAAAAAGCCCTGAGCAAAATCGGCAAGCTCGACAGCCTGATGGCCATCGGCCCTGCACGGGGCAATTCAGCGTTTGCCAATGATTCGCTGAATGCGCTGACAGCCGGCAAGCCGGAGGCGGTCAAGGTCGCGGCGCCGGCTCCCGCCAGGCCAGTGGTCACGGCTCCCGCTGCAGCCGCGACGGCTAGCACCACGCCGAGCGGTCGCGGGCAGGGCCAGCTGCGCCTGGCCAGTGGCATGCAGCCGTGCGTGATCAAGGCGCTGAGCCTTAAAGAAGCGCTGCTGGTAGTGCGCCGCAGCGAAGCGCTGCCGCAGGTGCTGGAGGGCGCGGTGCTGGACCTGGAACAGGGCGAAAGCGCTGAAGTGGCACGGCTCAATGGCTACCTGCATGCCGTTGCCGCACTGGAGCCCAAGCCTGACAGTGACTGGCTGCAACTGACCTTCAAGTTTGTCGACCAGGACGCCCAGAAGCTCGACTACCTGTCGCGGCTGATTGCCCGTGGCACTGCGCAGAAACACTTCTCCCCCGGCGCTTGATAGCCAAGGGCAGGA
Source organism: Pseudomonas sp. CM25 (assembly GCF_013179705.1). Classification (NCBI taxonomy): domain Bacteria; kingdom Pseudomonadati; phylum Pseudomonadota; class Gammaproteobacteria; order Pseudomonadales; family Pseudomonadaceae; genus Pseudomonas; species Pseudomonas sp. CM25. The sequence continues at coordinate 1,791 of NZ_JABMCW010000214.1, forward strand.
TGCGCCCAGGGGAGCGACTGCCTGGCGCAGAACTTGAAAAGCCTGTGCGATCCCTGTGGGAGCGGGCTTGCCCGCGAACACGGGCGAAGCCCGTGCCATCCACCCCGTCGCCTGCTTCGCGGGCACGCCCGCTCCCACACAGCGTGTCATCCGACCAGCTGTCATACCCGCCACAAAACCTGCTGCTAGGCTTCGACAGATCATAACTGTCAAAAAGCCACTATCATGCCCGCCCGCCTGCTGCTGTTCTGTGCCTTGCTCCTGGCCTCGGCGTCGAGCCTGGGCGTTACCCTGCATGCGATCACCGATGACCGCGGGATGGTCTCGTACTCCGATCGGCCAGGCCCCGGTTCCAGGGCTACGCAGCTGAACGAACCCATGTTCGAGATGATGGAAAGCGAGGTACGCCTGAACGCGATCGTGTTTCAGGGGGGCGTGAGTTTCTCGGCACGTAACGAACTGCTTGTGCCCGTGCAGGTCGAGTTGCGCCTGGACAACCTGGTCAATGCACAAGGCGGCGATGCCCCGCGCTTCGTGCGCCGCGTGCTGCCGCCGCGTACAACACAGCTGCTCAGCGTGCTGAGGGGGCGCCCCGGGACATTGCTGAATTACCGCTCGACCCTGCTGCAGGCAATGGGTGACCCCGGCAAGCGGCCGCAAGGCTACCGTTACGCGTTCCCGTGGGTGGGGGGGCCTTTCCGTGTCACCCAGGGCCCGAATGGTCGTGTCAGCCATTTCGGCCCCAAGGGGCGTTACGCCATGGATATCGCCATGCCCGAAGGTACTACCATCATTGCGGCGCGGGAGGGTGTGGTGGTGAGCATGGAGAATAGCCAGAGCGGACGCGGGCCGAACCCGGCCGGCAACTTCGTCAGGATCCTGCACGCCGACGGCACCATGGGCGTCTACCTGCACCTGATGCGCGGATCGGTGGCCGTGGCGGCGGGGCAGCGGGTGCGGCTAGGCCAGGTGCTGGCCAAGTCGGGCAATACCGGTAACAGCACCGGCCCGCACCTGCATTTCGTGGTGCAGCGCAACGTCGGGTTGGCGCTGGAGTCGATTCCATACCGGTTCGACAGGCCGATCAGCGGGTTGCCGGATTTTACTGCGGGCAACCCCTGATCGGTATAGCCGTCAATCCAGCTTGAGCACCTTGGCCAGCACGATCTTCGGCCCTTTCATCTTCTTGATGATGATGCGCAGCCCTTCGACCTCCAGCACTTCCTCTTCTTCAGGCACACGCTTGAGCGTCTCGTAGATCAACCCGGCCAGGGTTTCTGCCTCGATATGGTCAAGGTCAATGCCCAACAGGCGCTCGACCTTGAACAGCGGCGTGTCGCCGCGCACCAGCAGCTTGCCCGGCTGGTAAGCGAGGATGCCGCGTTCGGTCTTGCGGTGCTCGTCCTGGATATCGCCCACCAGCACTTCAAGCACGTCTTCCATGGTCAGGTAGCCGATGACCTTGCCATCGGCTTCCTCCACCAGTACGAAGTGCGCGCCGCCCTTGCGGAACTGCTCCAGCAACTGCGACAGGGGCATGTGCCGCGACACGCGCTCCAGTGGCCGGGCGAGGTCTTCCAGGTCGATGTTCTCGGGCAAGTGCTCCAGTTCGGCCAGCTCCAGCAGCAGGTCCTTGATGTGCAGCAGGCCGGTGAACTCCTCGCGTTGGGCGTCGTACACCGGGTAACGGCTGAACTTGTGGCGGCGCACCAGGGCCAGGATCTGCTTCAACGGCGCCTGCGCGTCGATGCTGACCATGTCCTCGCGCGAGTTGGCCCAGTCGACCACTTCCAGCTCGCCCATCTCCACCGCCGAAGCCAGCACGCGCATGCCTTGGTCGCTTGGGTCCTGGCCACGGCTGGAGTGCAAAATCAGCTTCAGCTCCTCACGGCTGTAGTGGTGCTCGTGGTGCGGGCCGGGCTCGCCCTGGCCCGCAATGCGCAGGATGGTGTTGGCACTGGCATTGAGCAGGTAGATAGCCGGGTACATCGCCCAGTAGAACAGGTACAGCGGTACCGCCGTCCACAGCGACAGCAGCTCCGGCTTGCGGATCGCCCACGACTTGGGTGCCAGTTCGCCGACTACGATGTGCAGGTACGAGATGACGAAGAAGGCGACGAAGAACGAAACACCCTTGATTACTTCGGGCGAGTCGACACCGAAGTACGCCAGCAGCGGTTCGAGCAGGTGGGCGAAGGCGGGCTCGCCGACCCAGCCCAGGCCCAGCGAGGCCAGGGTGATGCCCAGCTGACAGGCCGACAGGTAGGCGTCCAGCTGGTTGTGTACCTTGCGCAGGATGCTGCCGCGCCAGCCGTGCTGTTCGGCGATGGCCTCGACGCGTGTGGAGCGCAACTTGACCATGGCGAACTCGGCGGCAACGAAGAAGCCGTTGAGCAGCACCAGCAGGAAGGCGAAGATGATCATGCCGAAATCGGCGAATAACGAGGTGAGGCTGATACCAGGGGAAGGGTCCATGATGGAGTTTTTACGGGGTCCGTCTTTGAGATAGGAAGAAAAAAAGTGCCAGCTCTAGCTGGCACAGGGGATCCAATGTAGCGGCTGGGGCAATAAAAGCAAATAGCCGAGGATTTATTGCGGTCCCTGTGGGAGCGGGCGTGCCCGCAAAGGGCCGCACAGCGGCGCCGCGATCAACCCTTGTCGTTAGCCAATTGTGTCGGCGTAAAGTGACAGGTAAAGGTACTGCCATGCCCCGGCACGCTGCTGATCTCCAGCTTGCCGCGGTGGCGCATCAGCACATGCTTGACGATCGCCAGCCCCAGCCCGGTGCCGCCGGTATTCGACGCACGGCTTGAATCCACCCGGTAGAAGCGTTCGGTCAGGCGTGGCAAGTGCTTGGCATCGATACCCACCCCCGAGTCCTGCACCGACAAGTGCGCACCCTGCGCATCTGCCCACCAGCGGATGCGGATGTTGCCTTCGTCCTGGGTGTACTTGACGGCATTGAACACCAGGTTGGAAAAGGCACTGCGCAGTTCCGATTCGCTGCCCTTCAGACATATGCCCGGGGCGGCCTCCAGGGTGATGCGCTGGTTGCGCGGCCCCGACAGTGCCTGCGCGTCGTTCTTGATCGCCGCGAGCAAGGCATCGACGGCCACCGGCTGGTTGTCCGACGGGTAATCGGTGGCTTCCAGCTTGGCCAGCAGCAGCAGGTCGTTGAGCAGGGTCTGCATGCGCGAGCCCTGCTGGCTCATCTGCTGCAGGGCGCGGCACCAGCGCGGGTTGACGTCCTCGACGTTGTCCAGCAGGGTTTCCAGGTAACCGGTGATGACTGTCAGCGGCGTGCGCAGTTCGTGGGACACGTTGGCGACGAAGTCCTTGCGCATCTGTTCCAGCTGGTGGATGCGTGTGACATCGCGCACCAGCATCAGGTGCTCGTTGTTGCCGTAGCGGGTGATGTGCAGCTGCACGCGCATGCGGTCGTTGATCGGTGAGGGGATTTCCAGCGGTTCGAGGTAGTTCTCTGCCTCGAAGTACTCCTTGAAGCGCGGGTGGCGGACCAGGTTGGTCACCTGCTGGCCGCCGTCCTGTGGGGTCTTGAAACCCAGCAGGGTCTCGGCGGCGCGGTTCCACCATTCCAGGTTGCCATCGCTGTCGAGCATGATCACTGCGTCTCGCAGTGCGGCGGTGGACTCCTGCACCCGGTCGATCACTGCCTGCAGGCGGCCGCGCACGCGCTGGTCGCGGCGTTGCAGGTGGTAGATGCTGTCAAACACCTCGCCCCACAGGCCATAACCATCGGGCGGTGCTTCGTCGGGTTGGTGGTTGCGCAGCCAGTCATGCAGGCGCAACAGTTGCTTGAGGGTCCAGCCCAGGTAAAGCGCAAGGCCGATGGCCAGGCTCCAGCCATAGTAGCCGCTGACCAGCCCGCCTATCAGGCAGACGGTGATCAGCAGCAGCAAGTGGCGAATCAGGGTCGCGTGCCAGTTCTGGTTCAATTGACGGTCCTTGTACAACGACGTGCAGCTTGGCGCTTTTGAACTCGATCAGCTCTTGGTCGAGAAGCGGTAGCCAGTGCCCCGGACGGTTTGTACCAGATTTTCGTAGGCTTCACCCAGCGCCTTGCGCAGGCGCCGAATGTGCACATCGACCGTGCGTTCTTCGACATAGACATTGCCACCCCAGACCTGGTCCAGCAGCTGGCCGCGGGTGTAGGCGCGCTCCTGATGGGTCATGAAGAACTGCAGCAGGCGATATTCGGTAGGGCCCATTTCGGCCGGCTTGCCATCGATGGTCACGCGGTGGCTGATCGGATCGAGCAGCAGGCCACCCACTTCGATCGGCGCTTCGCTGTCGCTCGGGCCAGTGCGGCGCAGCACGGCTTTCAGGCGGGCGACCAGCTCACGAGGTGAGAACGGCTTGGTGATGTAGTCGTCGGCGCCTACTTCCAGGCCCTGGATCTTGTTGTCCTCTTCACCCTTGGCGGTAAGCATGATGATCGGGATGTCGCCGGTCAGCTCGTCGCGCTTGAGGCGGCGGGCCAGTTCGATGCCGGAGGTGCCTGGCAGCATCCAGTCGAGCAGGATCAGGTCCGGCTTGCGGTCGACGATGATCGCATGGGCCTGTTGGGAGTTTTCCGCTTCCAGGCAGTCATAGCCGGCCATTTCCAGGGCAACGGCGATCATCTCGCGAATAGGCGCTTCGTCGTCGACGATCAGAATGTTCCTGCCAACCATGCTCAAAACCTCTCCTGGATTCGGTGTCTTGGCCCGCATTAGATAACGGAATTATTGCAGCTGTGTGACAGGGTGTTGGCCGTTCTGGCGACATTCCATGACTGAACTAGGCTTCAGAGGGCCGCTGAAGCGGCAATCCGAACTCATTTCCCCCGAAACAATGGTGAATCCAATGACACGACAAACGCTGAGCTGGATGGCCCTTTTCACTGCGCTGGCGCTCCCGGGGGTGGCCTCGGCCCACCATGCCATGGAGAAGGATGGCATGTGGGTCGATCATGCTGGCATGACGCTGTACACCTTTGACAAGGATGCGGGCGGCAAGTCGATGTGCAATGGCGAATGCGCTACCAACTGGCCGCCATTGATGGTCAGTGATGGCGAAAAGGCCGAGGGCAAGTGGACGCAGATCAAGCGTGATGACGGCAAGATGCAATGGGCCTATGACGGCAAGCCGCTGTACACCTTCGTCAAGGACAAGAAGGCCGGCGACATGACCGGTGACGGTATGAAGGACGTGTGGCACGTTGCCAAGCCTTGAAGGTGCCGGGGCCGCTGTGCGGCCCATCGCCGGCAAGCCAGCTCCCCCAGGCCATGTACAAGCCCTGAAGGTGGCGCCGTACCTGTTGGAGCTGGCTCGCCGGCGATAGCGCCATCAGCATTAACGCAACGCGTAATCCAGCACCACCCCGATGAACACCAGCAACCCCGCCCAATGATTGTGCAGGAACGCCTTGAAGCACGCGTCCCGGTCCAGCTTGCGCGTCGACCAGTACTCCCAGGCGAAGCACGCCGCCGCACCCAGCAGCCCCAGGTGGAACCAGCCACCCAGCTCGAAACGGCTGCCCGCCAGCAACAGGCAGCCGAGCGATAGCAGCTGCAAGGTCAGGATGATGTTGCGGTCGGCCTCGCCGAACAGGATCGCGGTCGACTTCACGCCAATTTTCAGGTCGTCATCGCGGTCGACCATGGCGTAGTAGGTGTCGTAACCCACCGTCCACAGCAGGTTGGCGATATACAGCAGCCACGCGCTGGCCGGCAGCCCGCCACCTGCGGCAGTGAAGGCCATGGGGATGCCCCAGGAATACGCTGCCCCCAGTACCACCTGCGGATAGTAGGTGTAGCGCTTCATGAACGGGTAGCAGAACGCCAGGGCCACGGCGCCGAACGACAGCCACACCGTGCGGCTGTTGGTGCACAGCACCAGCAGGAAGCTCACCCCGACCAGGATGGCGAACAGCGCCAGTGCCTCGCGTGGCCGGACCCGGCCACTGGCCAGGGGGCGGTCGGCGGTGCGCTTGACGTGGCCGTCCACCTTGCGGTCGGCAAAGTCGTTGATGCAGCAGCCGGCAGCGCGCATCAGCACCACGCCCAGACCGAATATGAGCACGTTGGCCAAGGTCGGCGAACCGTTGCCGGCAATCCACACTGCCGACAGGGTTGGCCACAGCAGCAGGTAGATACCGATCGGCCGGTCCATGCGGCTGAGCTGGACAAAGTCCCACGCGCGCGGGTGCAGACGGTTGAGCGACTTCAGCAGTTGCAGGTACATCAGCGGTTATCCTCCTTGGCCGCTTGCCACACTGCCGGCAGAAACACTTCTGCTACCAGCAGTTCCAGGCCACCACGTTCGAAGCGCGAGCGACGCCCCCAGAGCGCTGCATCGGCCGCTGCAGGCGGCAGCCAGGCCTGTGGATAAGTGCAGACCTCGATCGGGTGGCGGATGAACGCCTGGTCGCAGAACAGCAACTCTCCCAGCGAACGGCTGCCCAGGGTTTTCAGGTCCAGGCCGCCGCGCTGCAGGGCACTGCGGCTGGCAACGCTGCGGGCGAACACCCAAGGCTGGCCATGGCCACGCAAGTACACCTCGCGCACCCAGCCTTCGGCACCCGCAGCGATACCCAGCGCCTGGCATTCGTCATCGCGCAGCGGCTGCCAGCCCTCGAACAGTGGGGTGACGGAAAACTGGTCATTGGCCAGGCGGGTCAGGCGGCGAGTCAGCGAGCCCTCGTCGAACAGCCAGTCAAGGATCGGCTGGTCGATGTCGGTCGCCAGCTGTGAATACGGCAGCCACGCGACAGCGGCTGCTTGCGGGGATTCGTACGACACGTTGGTATGCTTTGTTACAGCCAGAGAGGCGGCGAGCTTAGCATGATTGCCCTGACTGCTTGCATACTGCCGGCAGGGCCGCTACAAAGCCCTACCCTGTGTGAGGACTGAGCCTGATGAAAAAATGGCAGTGTATTGTTTGTGGCCTGATTTATGACGAAGCCGAGGGCTGGCCGGACGACGGCATCCCCCCTGGCACCCGTTGGGAAGATGTACCGGAAGACTGGCTGTGCCCTGATTGCGGCGTCGGCAAAAGCGACTTTGAAATGATCTTCATCGGCTGATAGAGGAAAGCACGACATGACGTCCCCCGTGGTAATCATCGGTACCGGCCTGGCGGGCTACAACCTGGCCCGCGAGTTTCGCAAGCTCGATACGCAGACGCCGCTACTGCTGATCACCGCCGATGACGGTCGGTCCTACTCCAAGCCCATGCTCTCCACCGGCTTTGCCAAGCACAAAGGCGCCGATGGCCTGTGCATGGCCGAGCCGGGTGCCATGGCCGAGCAACTGAACGCAGAGATACGCACCCACACCCGTATCAGCGGCATCGATCCGGGCCACAAGCGCCTGTGGATCGGCGAAGAAGCCGTGGAATATCGCGACCTGGTGCTGGCATGGGGCGCCCAGACCGTGCAGGTGCCGATCGAGGGCGATGGCAGCCGGCTGGTGTTCCCGATCAACGACCTGGAAGACTACGCGCGCTTCCGTGCTGCAGCCGATGGCAATCAGCGGGTACTGATCCTCGGTGCCGGCCTGATCGGTTGCGAGTTCGCCAACGACATGAGCCTTGGCGGTTTTCAGGTCGACGTCGTCGCGCCGTGCGAGCAGGTCATGCCAACCTTGCTGCATCCGGCTGCTGCCAGCGCCGTGCAGGCCGGGCTGCAAGCCCTGGGTGTGCGTTTCCACCTTGGCCCGGTGCTGACCCGCCTGCAGCAGGCAGCTCATGGCCTGGAGGCGCATCTGTCGGATGGCAGCGTGATCGCCTGCGACCTGGTGGTCTCGGCCATCGGCCTGCGCCCGCGTACCGAC
>NZ_JABMCW010000215.1:0-9590 GCF_013179705.1 Pseudomonas sp. CM25
ACCTACGAGAGATGGGCGTAGAGTTCAAAGAGCATTTCCATCTGAAGCTCATAACGGGTGTTGGTCAGTCCATGGCACCGACCATCAAGAGCCGCGATCCCTTGGTCGTTGACATCAGCATCCGTGAGTTCGTGGGCGACGGGATCTACTACTTCTCCCATCAGGGTCACCAGTACATCAAGCGTCTGCAGAAGAAAGGCCGCGACCACTTCAAGATGATTTCGGACAACACGAATCATCCCCCTGAAGACATCCGGGTTGATGAGACCTACATCCAAGCCCGGGTGCTGCTGGTCTGGAACGCCCATCTGGTGTAGCCATGCCTCTAACCAAGCCCAACCAACAGCTGCGCCGAGACCTGAAAGATGCTGCTTTTGCCTTGGAAAGCGCCGCTCTAGAGATCTTCCACAAGGCCCAAGGCGGCGAGGAAGCCCAGTTCCTGGAGGCGATGAAGCGTGTCGGCGAGCTGCATGAGCTGGCAGATCGGTTGGTGGGGTATGGGGATGAGGTGAAGGCGGGGCGGATCATTCGGGTGACGGGCTAGATCCGGCAGATACGATTTTTAGACGATCGGCTACCTACATCCAGGCCCGGTAGCTGCTGGTGTGGAATGCTCACCTGGTTTGATCCGTCTCATCCGCCTTAAATTGCCTGAACCTGCGCCTTTCCCGCTCGTCTTTACTATAGTGATCCTGCGCGCCACGTTTATCGGTTTTACGATTTCGTGGCGCGAGGTGGATTGACTATTTCTCTCCGGAGCCGATAATCGCGGTCCGATTTGGCGAATTTCGCCATCGAGTTTCCAAATGGAGGTTTTCATGTCAATCAAAGCGGCAGCACCGGCCCTTATAGTCGCCGCTCTCGCCTTGGTAGGTGACTACTCGACCATCTCGCATCAAGAAGGCTCACGCGCAGTACGTGAATCCTGTGCCAATCCATTCAGCTTATCCAACCTGCGTGGAGTGATCGCCGAGCTAACACAAGGGTGGACTGAGCTTGATTCGGTCTACTCCCAAAGCGTAGCTGCAGTCATGAAGGCGAGCTCGCTTGACGACACCAAGTACCTCAAGAATATCGAGCTACTTCAGGCTGTTAGACAGCTTGAAGAAAATCTTCGGCTGGCTGATGTGCCTCCGCCACTGCAATCAGATCACATCGCATTGCGCAGAGCGGTTGCTAAGGTTCGCACCAGGATGACTACGATTGATAGCATCTATCAACAATTCTTCGTTAAGCCCGAGGAATTCCAGAGCGAACTGAGCCGTGCTGGTTTGCGCGACTTGGCTGAGCATACGACACGTAGACTCGGCCAGCTGGCCTAAGGCACTCGATGACGGTAGAGGTATCTTTCCATCCAGGGACGTTTGGTGAGTTTTTCTCTCCCATCGACGAGAAACACCCAGGGCTCTCAGATCTGCTGCTAAGTGAATTCCGTAGATATATGGAATCTGATCGCCTGGCCATACCGTCGATTTTTGGTCGTGACGTGCCCTACACACAGCCGCCCTTGGCCCTCCAGTCATGCCTAATGCATATCCACATCAGGATTCCGCCAAACTCTTTTCCGAAAGGCGTTCCCCAGCGGGACAGGGTTTGCAAATTTGGCAGGCCCAGCGATGACGCAGCGCTGGTGTACGTTCCGGGGGAGCTTTATGAGGATAGGTATTTGATCCTTGCGATGTTCTGGCCCGACGCGCATACCAAGGCCAGGGATAGATCCGCGATGCGCTATCTTGCTCGATTAGCGAAAGATTGGCGCGACAGCAATTAGATTAGCCCGCCTCGGCGGGCTTTTTCATGCCTTCACGCTTTTTTCACGCCCTACCCTGCACAGTGAAGACACATCCGATTCCCTACGTTAGCCCGCATAGCAGTGCGGGCTTTTCTTTGGGCAGCTCACAGCGATTCTGGGTTTATTCCGATTGCTCTAAGGGACTCGGCTAGCGTTGGATCAATCACCGCCTCTCCAGTGGTCGATGCTGCCTGGTTGATGCCTACGGTCCGGTACTTCAAAGTGCGCCCAGCGAGCATCTGCTTCAGGATCTTCCTGGCCTTCTCACCACCTGTCACCGTGTATGGGCTCATCATCTGAGTGACGTTAAGCATCGCCTGGTCCTGGGTCTGCTTGATGAGGGCTGCCTGCTCTGGCGGCAGATTCAGGGAGTATTGAGGCGCAGCAGGCATCATGCTGACCGGCGTCTCCTGAGGCGTAATTGTCCACGCTTCGTTTTGATCGATCCTCAACTGCACGGTGCCTACCGGGATCTTGAAGCGACCTCCAGACATCAGCCCCACATAGATCTCGCCGCCCTCCTTCCGAACGACTGGATAGAAGTGAAGCGACCTCGTCACGATTGAACCCGATGCTGGGAATTCGCTCGTGGTTACCATCATCGTGGTTTTGTCCGTGAACTCGTCAGTGGTTCCAGTGGCTTGCCAGGTTGGCCCTGCCGCGCACCCTCCGAGCGCCAAAGCTGACGCCAATACTGCGATGATCCCTTTCATTCCAGTCTCCAAGATTTTGGTCGGCGCATTGTAGCAAAGCGCCATCACCACAGATCGCCCTCTGCGATCAGAATGGCGCCTCTTCCTCCTCCTTCTCCCAGTCCCTGTCCACCACCAGGTCGTCACGATCAGCTGCGCTCTGCGGCTCCCACCTTACCGTCACGCTTTCGTCGTCGTTGAACGTCAGGTCCAATTCCGGCGTTTCGGCCAGCAGCCCCATCACCTCCTCCCACTCCATGTTTCCTTCCGTGTCTAGGCGATGGATCGTCACCCATCGCTGAGCCTGCGCGATCGGGTGATTGATCATCGATGAGACTCTCAGGCCCAGGCGTTCCAGGGCGGTCATCTCTTGGCGTGCTTGTGGTGTCGACTTCTTCTGCTTGGTCATGCCGCTACTCCTTTTACTGTACATCCATCCAGTATTTTCAGAGCATAACCAATCATGTAGGAAAAGTTAATCCCTAGCGCGATATCGGAGGAGCCCAATCGGTCGCAACAACTTATGCACTAGTGCATTGACACGACAATTGCACTGGTGCATATTTTACCCATCGAGGCGCTACGAAGCCCTCAGGAGACCCTAGGGTCGACCGCTCTTTACACAACCAGACGTGACCACCTCGACGCACCCAGGCCATCACCTGGGTCGGGACAAGCTAAGTCGTCGACCACGCAGCCTCTGGATAGCTGCCGGACTCCCCTCAACGGGAGGACGCCAAACCATGCGAGCCACCTGATGCGTAGCCAGTAGCTGCAGCAGGCAGAGGTGGGGAAACCCGGCGACGAGCATGGCGCGGATCAAAAACCATAGGAGGAACCTGCCAATGAAGCATTAAGACCAACCGACAAAACGGGTCGGCAATCCGCGCATATGCCCTACTCAGCCGGCCAAAGGGCTGTACTCAAGCGCGGAGCAACATGATCCCCAACGACCATCGCCGTATTCAGATTGAAGGCGATGCGAGGGAAGCCCAAGGCCAACGCACTGAGCGCAGAGCTGCCATCTGAGGCGGTGACGCCAGACGATTCCCCGGTGCGCCTCAAGTGGGGCGCATCAGGGGGAATCCACTGGAGCAATTCGAGATGACCACGATTATCCAAGACCGCTTCGATAGCGGTGCCCAGGTGAGCTTGGAGATGGACAAGAACGAAGGCGAGCTGTTCGTCTTCCACTGCCCGGAAGGTCAAGGCTGCAAGGTCAGTAAATGGCCGCTGGATAGCTACCACATGCCGATCGCGATGGCTCATTACGAGCAATGCCTCGAACTGGAACGCGCTGCCTTGGAAGCCTGCTCCACGTCCGCCTGACGAAAACTGCCCGATCAACCTGGTTCCCCATCACCAGGCTGCTTCGGAGTGTGATCTGAAACTGAATGGCAGGCCGCCCCGAGCAAATGGGGAACGATTACAGGGCCTTGCGGGCCTCGCCTGGACGGTCCCCCAGATCACACTCCGATGCAGCCCCTAAGGCGCACGCCCGTGCGCTTTACAGCTCATAGCACTCACCACCATCAACCTTAAGTCGACTGCACTGGTCGTGACGTTCGCCCTCCCCTGGTCCGGGAGGTACGCGGCAGCGAGCGTCACGACCAATGCAGCCCACCGAGGACTCTTCATGGAAACGATCACTTGCGGCTCATGGATTGGCCAGCTCGGGAAGGCGCTGGCTCCCCGCGAGCTCGAAGCACTGCTGTGGGTGGCTCAAGGCCTCACTACCAAAGAAATCGCCAAGCAGATGGCGATCAGCCCAGGCACCGTGGCCAACCGCATCGAGGACGCGCTGTTCAAGTTGGAGGCGAAGAAACGCCTGGACGCCGTGGTGAAGGCCATGCACCAACAGATCATCAACCCTCTCTGCATCGCCCTCGCCTGCCTCATCGCCATGCATGCGGTGATAAACGACAGCGACCCCATGCGCCGCGACCGCCGCGCGCCGGAGCGCCGCACTGCCCAAGTTCGAATCGTTCGCAAGGCCGAGGCCTTCGAGCTCCACGCCTGACACACTGAGGATCAACTCATGCAAACAGCCGTGCATAAAGCTTTTGAGGACAAGCGGATGGTGCTCGCAGCCTTGCTCGAACGAAGCCAGCAAGCACGCAACGAAGCTTTCGCCCGAATAGCCCAGGGGTCACCCCGCTACCAAGCATCCAGCAAGGGCGGCACCTGGGATGTGGTGGAGATCGCCACCGGCGAAAAGCAGGGCTTTGCCTACAGCTACAAAGCGGCGATGCGCTTTGTCGATGCCTGCGAGGCCGGAGCGGCGAGCAAGACAGGCGCGCGGAAATGAGCAAGCGCAAGCCCCACAACATGAGGGCACGCCTGGAGCGGACGTGCCGGGCCCTGGTCTCGGCCAACCACGCGGCCGTGGTCAACATCGACCCCAGCGGCCAGCAGGTGCTGATCAACTGGAAGAACCTCAAGCAGATCCGCGTGCGACAGGTCGTGGACGCCGTCTGCGATATCCCGCACCGGTGGACCATCTACCTCAGCGTTCTGTGCCGGACGGAGTTCGGCGAGCGGTACCACAAATCAATCGAGGTCGCGCCACAGGGCAACTACCGGGCCGAGCACCTTACCGACGTCATCGAGGCTACCTACACCGACCTGCGGGCCACGGCCAACCCTAATCACCTGTTGGCGGCCGGCTGGATCGCCATCCCCACAGACACAACGCTCGACGAAGCAGAGGCCGCCAAGATTTTTGCCACCGTCGGCGCCTGGAATCAGCAGAAAGCAGCATGAAACGTATCACCGCGCGCGTCCGGCACGGCCGGCGCCAGCAGCACATCAATCTGCCGCCCAGCGGCTTGGGAGGTATCGGCCATGGCCGAGCAGAAGACGGGTGCCGCGAAGCACTCAGCGGACTACCGAGAGCGCGAGAAGAAGAAGGCCGAGAAGCTCGGCATCGAGGACGTGACAATCACGATGCCGGCCGGGATCAAGAAGGCGCTCGCGGCCGAGCTCAAGCGTCACGGCTACAAGCAGGTGCAGGAATTGTGGCAGGACATGGCCTTGTCGTGGATTGCGCAGGATCCTGAGGAGCGTGCGCGCCGGCTTGAACGACCTGACGCGCCAGCTTTTTACATCTCTCCAAAACTAGCGCGTGAGTTTGAAGCGGCCAGTCAGGCCGAGATCCGAAGATACCCTGGCGACGAAATAGAGTATCCAAGCCTCAGCGCATCATCACCTTAACTTCGTAGCCTTTGCCGGTCGGCCAATCTTCACGGACCACCTCAACTACACCCTTGCCTACCTTCTCAGATCCGTATTCCCCGCGCTTGATGAGCGACGCCACAGAATCTGGAAGACTGGCCCCGAGGGCACGCTGGGAGAGCTTTTTCGATGCCGCGAGAAGCGCCGCTGTTCCCGAGGATGCATGGGATGGCTGGTTGTAGTTCAGAACCAGTTTGACTTCCATCGCGTAAGGGCCGGCTCCGGTGACGTAATAGGCGAGGTTATTTGCCAGGCCCGTTGAACTGCTGCCGATGTCCTTATAGTCACTGGCGCAACCTGACGACCCATCACCGTAGTCATCAACCCACTTCCGCCCCTTCAAGCCTGCATCCGCGAGCAGTGCGCAAGCCTTTGAAGGCTCTGGGCTCAGGATTTCAGCAGACGCAGAGGTGGCAATGGCCAATGACGCGGCGATCAGAAAAAGCTTTTTCAAGACAGGCTCCCTGCCGGCCCCATGCCGGTCACCCGTAATACCCCATCCCAAACCAAATTGCCACCATGCCGCCAGCCGGCCACGGAGAAACACCCATGCCCATTCGCCACGCAGTGATGCACTTCATCGACAAGAAGCCGGATGGCAGTCCGGCGGTGTTGCACCTGGCCAGCTCAGAGCTTCCCGATAGCGGCGCCATTGATAACCTGCTGTTCGAAGTGAACGGTACCTACAACGCCAAGGCGGGAAAGGGCTGGGGTTTCTTCCAACCTGTATCCGGCGCGTACCCGTTCAGCGGCTGGCTTACCAAAGCCATGATCGACGAAATGGCGTTCATCGACTTCACCCGCACCTCGGCAGAGCATTTGACCAAGCTGATGGAGGAGTCGAACCTGTCGGTCGGTGGCCACGTTCTGTTCGCCCTCTACACCCAAGGCATGACCGACTACCTGATGATCGCCATCCTGCAGCAAGTCGATACGGTAGCCGTTGCTCGCGATCTGACGGTGGCCACCTCGCGCCAGCTCGACGCTCGAACCTTGCACTTTGCCGCCCGCATCAACCTGAGCGAGTGGAAGCACAACCCGCACTCGCGGCAGTACGTCTCCTTCATCAAGCCGAAGGGCGGACGCAAGTCTACCGCCTACTTCCGCGACTTCATCGGCGCCCAGGAAGGCGTCGACGCCCCAGGCGAAACCCGGACGCTGCTCAAGGCCTTCACCGACTTCGTGAAGGCGGAGGACCTGCCGAGCGAAGCCGCAAGCGAGAAGAGCCAGAACCTGGTCGCTTACGCACAAGCGCAGGGCAAGCTCGGCGAGCCGATCAGCCTGGACGAACTTTCCGAAGTGTTGGACGAGGACAGGCCGAAGACCTTCGCCGACTTCATACGGGCCGGCGACTACGGGATATCCGAGAGCTTTGCCGCCGACAAGCGCACCCTGACCCAATACCGCCGCTACACCGGCCGCGCCGAAGGCATGTCGATCAGTTTCGAGGCGCACTTGCTCGGCGAGCGCGTCGAGTTCGACCCGGCTAGCGCCAGCTTGACCATCAACAACCTACCGACGCAGCTCATGAGTCAACTCAATCGCGCTATTGAGGCGATTGATGTGAAAAGTGGCGCTTAAAACTCACTCCTTTTTTTGTCGACCTGATTTCATGACAGCAACGTATTCCTCTAACACTGCCTCGACCAAACCCGAAAATCTGTAATCTGGTTTACGCCATGGATCCACAAGACCAATCACCATTATAACGGCGTTGACGATCGCGGCTTGATTGAGCAGATAACCCGGCACATCGCTCATACACCCTGGCAAGCCGTCATCTGAAGCATATAGCAACAAGTTTCGTTCATTTGCCTTGGACTTGATTACACCCTTAACCTCGGAGTGCAGCTTCTTTTTAACAATCGCTCTCAATTGATCGCCAATTATGCTCGAAAAAGGAACTGGCCCTTGGGCTTCGACATGAAGTGGCGGGCGAGGCCTCAGGCATTTATCGAATCCCTTAATCGGGAACATAATCTCGATCGCGGGACGTCCGGGCTCATCTGTTGTAACAAATCTAGGCTCCTCGAGGGGTAGATGGTCGAAATCAAAATACGAATTAAACCACCCGACGACAGATTGAATGCAAAAAGCCACTCCCATTTTATTCTCATGAGACCACAGGTGGTATTTATCGCTTAAGGGATAGCCTTGGTCACGCAGCGATGCCAGTAAGCTGGTTGCGGCTTCTTCCTCTGCGCATATCGCTCGGAAACACGCCATCTGCGGATCTACCTCCGCTAGGGCTCGGGCCTTTACCAGATGATTAAGAGAGTTTAAGGCTGCAGATCTTACCCGCCCACTGCATGCCATTAGCATCGGCCGAGATCGTTCCAACTGTTGCCATACGTCCAATCCTGTCAACTCCGTTCCGTTGATTTCCTAGGTAATCAATAACGCAGTTGTTACTAAATTGCCACCATGCCGCATCCGGCCACGGAGGGCGGCGCATGCATGGAGAAAGCCATGAACCACATTCCACCGCGTCCAACTGCAACCAGGGAAATGATCCTCGAGTGCTGCAAGCCCATCGCCGAGAAGCTTGAGGCCGACGCCGAGACCCTGGCGCAGCATTACAGCCGTCACATGGATGGCTTCGATCTCTGCATAGAGCTGGCAAAGTGGGCCGGCTGGGATATGCAGCGCGACGACATCGACACGCTCGACGAACTTGGCCATCTGGTGGACGAGGCAGAGCGCGAGGCAGTGAAGACTTGGTTCGAGGAGCACAACCCCCAGCCGCCGTTCGCCATCGGTGACAGCATCAAGCAGGGCTTGATCACTGGTATCAGCTCCTACTCGCTGGCCTGCTTCGAAGTGAAGGTTGAGGGCCAGCCGGATACCTCTCGGCTGATCGTCAAGTTCGAAGACGCGAAAGCCGCCTGACCCTCCTGCTCTGTCCGCCATCGTTACGCGACACAACCAGAGTTAAAGATCAGCGCCAGCAGTAGCGGCATAATGTTTTTGATGGCGACCGACAGTTTCACAACCAGGTCGGAGATAGAGTGAAGTCGTTCCATAAGGTGCTCCAAGCATGCAGGAACAAACCGTTGCTCCTGTCACGCTATGCACCTTTAAAAGTTCGCCTTCTCTGATCGCCATCCCTCGCGTTTGACCAAGCGCTGGCCGCCAGCGCCTTCCCCTATTCAACGACAACGCCTCCCTGGCGAGCAACCTAATAGCAGCTACTCGGGGTACACGTGTTCTTTACGCAGAACTAGTTCCGCTGGGAGTTGAGGATGATTAATCAAATCCACTCTGACCTCAGATTCATAATCATTCATTAAGCCTGGGATCTTCTCGGAATAACTAATTCCACATCTGGCCAGTTCCACTGTATCTACACAGTAGACCCACCCTTCGCAGGTGTTGCCGTCCGTTGCGAAAAATTTTGCTGTCTTCTCACAGGTAGTAAAGGACACGTAGCTGGTTGGATAGAGATCACTGCAAGCATTGTGTGCGTACTCAGCATTTCGGATGGACTTACCCACGTCGATATATGAGCTACCAGCGGGGACAATGGTATTTCCCGCGCTGAACATTAAAGAATTATCAGTGCCTTTGGGTAAAATTTTCCCCGAACGTTGCTCGTCATAGAGCCTGCTCACCCCTCTAAAAATCAGCATTTCGTCACCCTCTTCAACTGATATCAACCTTCCCATCATATTACGCCTCCCCGGCGAGGGTGGCGCCTGCAATGGAGTGTTCCATGACCATCTCAGCGCCGGTGATCCGGTACCACGGCTCCAAGTTCCGGCTTGCGTCGTGGGTCACCCAGTATTTCCCGCGGCATACGTGCTATGTCGAGCCCTTCGGCGGTGCCGCCGGCGTTCTGATGCAGAAGCCCCGCTCCTACGCCGAGGTCTACA
>NZ_JABMCW010000216.1:0-9579 GCF_013179705.1 Pseudomonas sp. CM25
CGGGTGGTCGTCCTGGCATTTTCTGCGCCTGTGCGATCGAGCGCCGCGCGGGGCTCCATTCACCCCGCCACCCTCACCACCCCCAGATCAATGCCCAAATGCACCAGCTCGGCGTGCGACCCGACCTGCAACTTGCTTTTGAGTAAAGTCAGATGATTGGACACCGTCTTGGCACTGATACACAACTGCTCGGCGATTACCCGCACCGGTGTCCCCTTGGCCAGCATCACAAAAATCTCCAGCTCACGCTGAGTCATGCGCTGCAGCCGCGGGTCGCTTTGCCCATGCTGTGAAGCGCAGGCCAGTTGCGTAGCCAACGGCTGCTCAATGTACGCATGCCCCGCCAGCACCCGCTGCACCGCCTCGATCAACACCTCGGGCGCCGAGTTCTTGGTCAGGTAGCCCGAGGCCCCCGCCTCCAGCGCCTGGCGCACCAACGGCAATTCGTCATGCATGCTGAAAAACAGCACGCGCAGCTGCGGCAGGCGCTGGCGCAGGCGGCGGGTAGTTTCCAGGCCGCTGATGCCCGGCAGGCCGAAGTCCATGATCACCAGGTTGGGCACCTGCTCGTGTACCCGCGCCAGCGCCTCCTCGCCACTGGCAGCCTCACGCACCTGCATCGCTGGCAACACGGCGCGCAGCAGGCTGGCATAACCCTGGCGAACCACGGCATGGTCATCGACCAGGACAATATTCATCGAACCTCCTCGGGAATAGTCAGGGCCAGCGCCCAGCCGCTACCGGGGCGGCTGAGGATTCGCAGCTCCCCGCCCAGGCTGCGGGCACGCTCGGCCATCGAATGCAGGCCTACCCCAGGTCGCTGGGGCTGGCGCGCACCGCAGCCATTGTCGCGAACAAACAGGCGCAAGCCATTGCCGCAGCGTTGCAGGCGTATCCGCACCTGGCTGGCGCCCGCATGCCGGGCAACGTTGGTCAACGCCTCCTGCAGCAGCCGATACAGATGCGTCCTGCTCGAATCGGGCAGCAGCGGCAGTTGCTCGCCGATCCGCAAGCGGCAATCGATGCCCTGGCTGGCCCGCCAACGGTTCACCAGCAAGCTGAAGGCTTCGGCCAGGGGCAGGTGTTGCAAGGCCACCGGATACAGGTCGTGTACCAGTGCGCGAAAGCCCTGTTGCAGGCGTTCGCAATTGAGTTCCAGGGCCAGCGCGGTCTGCTGCACTACCGTGGGCTGTTCGGCCGACAGGCGCAGCAGGCAGCCCTGGGCGCGAATACCCGCCAGGTATTGCCCCAGGTCATCGTGCAGGGCCTGCGCCAGCTGGGTGCGTTCCTGCTCCTGCACGGCCAGCAACGCCTGGGTCAATTGGGTGTTGTCGGCCCGGGCCTGCGCCAATGAGACCGTCATGTGGTTGAAGTGCTCAGCCAGTTGCCGAGCCTCGGGCAGGCCCGCCTCGCGTAATCGCGCAGTCAATTGCCCACCCGACACCTGGCGCAAGGCCTGCAACAGCTCATCCAGCAGCCCCAGGCCCCGCCGCACCGCCCAGCGGATGCTCACCAGGCTCAACAACAAAGCCACGCCACACAGGCCCAGCAGTTGCAACAGGGCTTCCCAGACCTCGTCGATCTCATCCCGCGCGTCGACGGCAATCAACACCCGGCGCCCGTCCTTCAGGTTCAGCAGCCGAGTGCTGTGGTGGCGCTCGCCAATCAGCTGGCGGCCCAGCCAGGCATCCAGCCCCGCCTCCTGCGGCAGCCGCGCCGTTTGGTTCGCCGCCAGCCAGTGCACCCGCACATGGCGCAGGCTTTGGGTCAACCGTGGCTGCAGGCTTGCCGGGTCACGTTCGGCGGTGTCACCCAGGTAGGCCACTACGGCTTCGGCGGACTGCAACTCACGTTCGACATCCGCCACCGCCTGGTGCAGCAGCACCCCGGCACAGGCCAGCGTCAGCAGGGCGAAGCACAGGGTGACACAAAGGTTGATCCGCCACAGGGCCGTCAGGTTGATCAGGCGCATGGGCAGGGTCTCCTCAGGGGCGCTGGGACCATCGTAAAACCGGGGCATGCGTGGCGAATTACTACCTTGGTACCGGCCGAGCGGTACTTTCTGCATATTTCCCGCTCCCGGCGGGCTTCCTATGCTGGCGCCATCTGCCGTGGAGTGTGTCATGCACCAGCCTGCCCGCCTTGCCCTGACCTGCCTGCTGACCTTGGTCGCGACACTGTCTGTCGACCTGGCGCCCGCGGTTGCGGGCCAGGCTGCAGCCGCGTTGCAAGTTGGCATCGGCTACCTTGGCTACCGCCCCGACCCAGGCCCGTTGCTGTCCAATATCATCCCCGAGCCCGCCGATGCCGGGCTGCAGGGTGCCGAGCTGGCGATCGTCGACAGCAACAGCACCGGGCGCTTTCTGCAGCAAGCGTTCCACCTGACCCGCGCCAATGTCGACACCCCCGCCGCGCTGCTGCAGGCCGCCAAGGCCCAGCATGACCAGGGCCTGCGATTGTTCGTGGTGAACGCCCCTGCCGCCAGCCTGCGCGCGCTGTCTGCGGCCCTGCCCGACAGCCTGCTGTTCAACGCCGGCAGCCCCGACGACAGCCTGCGCAGCAACCAGTGCCTGGGCAATGTACTGCACAGCTTGCCGGGCCGGGCCATGCTGGCTGATGCGCTGGTGCAGTTGCTGGTAGTGCGCAAATGGCAGCGGGCGCTGCTGGTGGTCGGGCAGACCGAGGACGACCAGGCCTACGCCGCCGCCCTGCGCCGCGCGGCAAAACGCTTTGGCGTGCAGCTGGTGGCGGAAAAAACCTGGACCTTCGACAACGACCAGCGCCGCAGCGCCCAGGCCGACATGCCGCTGTTCACCCAGACCGCCGAATACGACGTGGTGCTGGTGGCCGACGAGCGCGGCGACTTCGGCGAGTACCTGCCCTACCAGACCTGGTACCCGCGCCCCGTGGCCGGCACCCAGGGCCTGACACCTACCGGCTGGCACAAGACCGTGGAGACCTTTGGCGCGGCGCAGCTGCAAAAACGTTTCGAAGCCCAGGCCGGGCGCTGGATGAACGACCGCGATTTCGCCGCCTGGATGGCCGTGCGCAGCATCGCCAGCGCTGTCAGCAAACTGCGCCAGGCCGAGCCACGCGCACTGCAGCAACTGCTGCTCAGCGAACAGTTGCCGCTGGACGGATTCAAGGGCCGCAAGCTCAGCTACCGGCCGTGGAACGGTGAGCTGCGCCAACCGATCCCGCTGGTGCAGCCGCGCGCCCTGGTCAGTACCTCGCCGCAGGAGGGCTTCCTGCACCCGTTCAACGAGATGGACAGCCTGGGCTACGACAAACCCGAAGTGACCTGCAGCTACCCCTGACCCGATAACCACAACAACAAGGAATTCGCCATGCGCCGCTCCCTCTTCCACCGGGCCCTGCTGTACCCCAGCCTGCTGTCGGGCGCCCTGGCACTGACCAGCGGACATGCCATGGCTGCAACCGCCTGGGTCTCCAACGAGAAGGACAACAGCCTCAGCCTGATTGATCTGCAAACCATGGAGGTCACCGAGACCCTGCCGGTCGGCCAGCGCCCGCGCGGCCTGCTGCTGTCCCACGACAACAAGCTGCTGTACATCTGCGCCAGCGACTCGGACCGGGTGCAGGTGATGGACGTGGCCACCCGCAAGATCATCAAGGAACTGCCCTCCGGCAAGGACCCCGAGCAATTCGCCCTGCACCCCAACGACCGGTGGCTGTACGTGTCCAACGAGGACGACGCACTGGTAACGGTGATCGACACCGTGACCGACAAGGTGCTGGGGCAGATCGACGTCGGCATCGAACCCGAAGGCATGGCGGTGAGCCCGGATGGCAAGTGGGCGGTCAACACCAGCGAAACCACCAACATGCTGCACTGGATCGACACCAGCACCCAGGCCCTGGCCGAGAGCACCCTGGTCGATCAGCGGCCGCGTTTTGTCGAGTTCAACCAGGACGGGTCGCGACTGTGGGCTTCGGCGGAAATCGGCGGCACGGTGACCATCCTCGACGTGGCCACGCGCCAGGTGCTGAAAACCCTGAACTTCCAGATCAAGGGTGTGCACCCGGACAAAGTGCAGCCGGTGGGCATCAAGCTCAGTGGCGATGGCAAGTACGCCTTCGTTGCCCTGGGCCCGGCCAACCATGTGGCGGTGATCGATGCCAGCACCTACGAGGTAATGGACTACCTGCTGGTCGGCCGACGAGTCTGGCAGCTGGCGTTTACCCCCGACCAAAGTCAGTTGCTGGCCACCAACGGGGTCAGCGGCGATGTTTCGGTAATCGATACCAAAAGCCTCAAGGTGCTCAAGTCGGTGAAGGTCGGGCGCTACCCCTGGGGCGTGGTGGTCACGCCATGAACGCCCTTGAGGTCAGTGACGTGAGCTTCGCCTACGGCCCGCGCGAGGCGCTCAGACAGGTCGGGTTCAGCCTGGCGCCCGGGCGATTTGCCGCGTTGCTGGGCCCGAACGGCGCGGGCAAGTCGACTTTGATCGCCCTGCTGACACGCCTCTACGACCTGCAACAAGGCGACATCCGCGTGGGTGGCTGCTCACTGCGCGACCAGCCACGCGCGGCCTTGCGCCAGCTGGGGGTGGTGTTTCAGCAAAGCACCCTGGACCTGGACCTCAGCGTCGAGCAGAACCTGCGCTACCACGCGGCGCTGCACGGCCTGTCGCGGCGTCAGAGCAGCCTGCGGGTGGACGCCGAACTGGCCCGCCAGGGCCTGGGTGAACGCCGCCGGGACCGCGTTCGCGAGCTGAACATCGGCCATCGGCGCCGGGTGGAAATCGCCCGTGCGCTGCTGCATGAACCGCGCTTGCTGTTGCTGGACGAAGCCAGCGTCGGCCTTGACCCGGCCAGCCGGCTGGCGCTCAACCAGCACCTGCGGCAGCTGTGCCGGGAACACGACCTCAGCGTGTTGTGGACCACCCACTTGCTGGACGAAGTACAACCGCACGATGACTTGCTGATCCTGCATCAGGGGCGCCTGGTGGCCAGCGGCACGGCCGATAGCCTGAGCCTGGCGCACGGTGGCGACCTCGATGACGCCTTTGCTTGCTTGACCAGCACGCCCTCAGGAGCCCATGCCCGATGAACGCTTACTGGCAATGTTTCAATGGCATCCTGCAACGCGAATGCCTGCGGTTCGTGCTACAGCGCACGCGCTTGCTCAGCGCCCTGGTGCGCCCGCTGCTGTGGCTGCTGGTGTTTGCCGCCGGCTTTCGCGCGGCGCTGGGCATAGCAATCATCGAGCCCTATGACAGCTACATCCCCTACGAGGTGTACATCATTCCCGGGCTGGCCTGCATGATCCTGCTGTTCAACGGCATGCAGGGCTCGTTGTCGATGGTATATGACCGGGAAATGGGCAGCATGCGGGTGCTGCTGACCAGCCCGCTGCCACGGCCGTTCCTGCTGGCCAGCAAGCTGCTGGCAACCTCGCTGATTTCGCTGCTGCAGGTGTATGCCTTTCTCGCCATCGCCTGGTTGTACGGCGTGCAGCCACCGGCTGGCGGGTTGCTGCTGGCGCTGCCGGCGTTGTTGCTGGTGGCCCTGATGCTCAGCGCCCTGGGGTTGTTGCTGTCGAACGCGATCCGCCAATTGGAGAACTTTGCCGGGGTGATGAATTTCGTGATCTTCCCGCTGTTTTTCCTGTCTTCGGCGTTGTACCCGTTGTGGAAGATGCGCGAGGCCAGCCAGTGGCTGTACTGGCTGTGTGCGCTCAACCCCTTTACCCATGCCGTGGAGCTGGTGCGTTTTGCCCTGTATCAGCGGCTGAACCTGCTGGCGCTGGTGGTGTGCCTGGGGTTGACCGTGTTGTTCAGCTTGCTGGCGGTAGTTACCTTCAACCCCCAGCATGCGGCGCTGCGCAAGCCGCGCTGACAGGGGCTGAGGGCTATCGATTGGAGAGGGGGGTGTTCAGCTGCTTACCGCCTCCCGAAACCGGCGGATGCTGGCAACGGCCAGCAGCAACCCGACCACCGCCACGCTCCCCCCCACCAGGCCGATATGCGCCACGCCCGTCTGGCTGCTGACGATACTGCCCAACAACGCTCCACCGCCGATGCCGATGTTGTAGATGCCCGAGAACAGCGCCATGGCCACGTCTGTGGCGTCGGACGCCAGCTTCAGGGTCTTGGCCTGCAACGCCAGGCTGAAGCTCAGGATCGCCACACCCCAGAACATGCTCAGCGCAGCGAACAGATAGAAGTTGCCCGACATTGGCCACAGCAACAGCAGGCACGCGGCGAGCACGCCGATCGAGCCGACCAGGAAACCCTGGGGGAAGCGGTCGCTGTAGCGGCTGAACAGCACCGATCCGAACACCCCGGCACCGCCAAACAGCAGCAGCAACAACGTGGTGCGCTCGCCACTGATCTGCGCCACGTGCAGGGCGAACGGCTCGATATAGCTGTAGGCGGTGAACTGCGCGGTGATCACCAGGGTTACCAGCACATAGGTAATGACCAGCGCCGGGCGCTTGAACAGGATCGGCAGGCTGCGCAGCGAGCCCGAATTCTGGCTGGGCAACAGCGGCAGCGATTTCATCAGGCACAGCATGGTGACCAGCGCCACCCCGGCAATGCTCAGGAAGGTGATGCGCCAGCCCAGGGCCTCGCCCACCACACGGCCCAGCGGAATGCCCAGAACCATGGCCAGTGTGGTGCCGGTGGCCAGCAGGCCCAACGCCTTGGCCTGCTGGCCCGGTGGCGCCACACGCACCGCCAGCGAGGCGGTGATGGCCCAGAACACCGCGTGCGCCAGGGCAATGCCGATACGGCTGACCAGCAGCATGGCAAAGCTTTGCGATAGCCACGACAGCAGGTGGCTGACAATGAATACCAGGAACACGAAAAGCAGCAGGCGGCGCCGTTCGATATTGCGGGTCAGCAGCATCATCGGCAGCGAGGCCAGCGCCACCACCCACGCGTAGATGGTCAGCATCAGGCCCACCTGGGCGGTGCTCATGTCGAAGCTACGGCCGATGTCGCTGAGCAACGCCACCGGGACGAATTCGGTGGTGTTGAAGATGAAGGCAGCCAAGGCCAGCGCGATCACGCTCAGCCAGCTGCCGCTGCCCGCCGTCGGCGGCAGGTGGGTGGGTATGGGTCCGTTCATGGTGGAAACCGCTTCTCCGCACAAGGCGACAGGTCGCACGCCGACCACCCGCTTGCAGGGGTGACGACGTACGCTTTGTTATGGATAGGAATGGCCGGCATGGTACGCGTCAAGCCGGGGCCTCACAACCGCAAGGCAGGCAGAAGGAGTACCATGAGCGCTTTGTGTGAAACGCGTTTGCAACAAGGAGCCCGATCCACTCATGGACAAGCAGCACCCCCAGCAGCAGTGGCAGCAGGCGGTCATCGCCTATGCCCAGGCCGTCAACGACTACGTCGCGCAGGGCCGCGCGCAAGGCTGGGACAACCTCGAGGCGCCGCAGCCGCCGGCCACCGGGCACCTGCTGGATGCCTGGCAGGCGGCCCTGCAGGCAGCCAACCGCCCTGGCGTCGACGCGCAACAGCGCCAGGCCTTCCGCCAGGCCTGGCCCCCTGCGCACCACCCCCTGGTGCCGTTGCTCGATGAACACGGCCAAGGCATCGGCAACGTCCTGCTGCTGGAGGACGGCAGCCTGCTGGCCCGCATCGGCATGCCGCATGAGAAAGGCCAGGTGGTGCGAATCGACCAGCACGGGGTGACCCCGGTGATCGGCACAGACCACTTCGGCCGTTGCCCCGCTCGGCGCTATTTCGCTTTGGCCAATGCCGAGGGCGTGCGTGTGACCGATGGCTGGGGCGGTCCGCAGGTCCAGCGCCTGGCCTGGCCCACGGGGCTGGAGGGCTTGCCGCCCGGTTACCCGTTCGAGCCGTTCGATTTGCCCCCCACGCCAACAGCGCTGATCCCCTTCCCCGATGGCCAGCGGGTGCTGCTGGTGAGTGCCGAGGGTATCTTCGTGCTGGCCGGCCAGGGTGCGACCCGCCTGCTGCCACACCAGGCGCGGGTACTCGATGAACTGGCCGAAGGCACCGAACCGGAAGACATCAGCCTGGGGCTGAGCATGGAGCATGCGGCAATCTCGGTGGATGGCCGACTGATCGTGACCGGTGAGCAAGGCAGCCGGCACCTGGTGTTCAATGACCGGCTCGAACCACTGGCCGCAATCGGTCCTTGCAGCGAGTACCCGCACTTTGCGCTGTTCAACCGTGCGGGCGACCAGGTCATCCTCAATGCCTGCCACTTCTACAGCGGCGCCACGCTGGCGGTGAGAGTGGCCGATCTGCCGGGGCTGGATACCGACTACTACAGCCAGGACCCACGTACCCCGTTGATCCAGGAAGGTGCACGGGTGTACGCCGGGGTCGCGCGCGACGGCGAGTATATCGTCGGCGATGCCTATGGCTACCTGCGGGCATTTGGCGAAGATGGCAATGAGCATTGGCAGCATTACCTGGGTTCGACCATCAGTGCGATGGATGTCAGCGCCGACGGGCGTACGCTGGTGGCGGCGAGCCATGCGGGGATTGTTTCGGTAATTGCGCTGGACAGCGGGCGGCCGGCTTGGCAGATCGGCACCGGGGCGCATGGCGAGGTGCGGCGGTGGTTGTTCTGGAAGGGGTGGGACCGGGCGATGGCCTGGTGATTGATAGCGCCCGCATCTTTGTCGCCTGGCCTCTTCGCCGGGGATCCTACAGGGAGCGCTTCGGGGCGGACAGGTGCTTGCCGCAAGCGGTGCAGTGCCTGTCAGCCCCGATGCAATTTGTCAAAGTCGTAGCGCCCCCAGGACCCACGCATCCCCCAACCTTTTCAGACCAAGGCCAACACCGCCATGGCCTTCTCCAGCGCCATGCGCGCACGCTGCTCACCGCTGATACCCTGCTCCAGCAACTGCCGCGTAGGGATTTCCAGGCTCAGCGGCACGCTGGCCGGCAATGCCCGCAGCAGGCCGACCAGGTCGGCATCGCCCTCGCCCGGGAAGCGCCGCTCGTTGCGGGCCTGGCGCAGGATCTCGTCCATGTCGGCCGGTACCGGACCGGCGACGTCGCACAGCTGAGCATAGCGCATGCGCTGCGGCGCCAGCTGCAGCAGGTCGTCCAGCGACGAGCGAGAACGGTTGACGTGGAAGGCATCCACCAGCACGCAGCCATTGGCTCGGTCGGCGTTGGTCACTACCCGCATGGCCTGGCGCAAGTCAGGCACGTCGGTCCAGGGCATGAACTCCAGGTGCGGATGAATACCATAACCCGCCGCCAGGTCGCACAACACGGCAAAGCGTTCAGTCAAACGTGCTTCGTCCGGGTCGTTGCCCGCCACCAGCAATTCGCTGCCACCCAGCTCGGCACCCACCGCCAGGATCGGCTCGAAATCGGCTACACAGGTTTCCGGCTTCAGGCGCAGGATCTCCAGGTCGAGCACCTTGATGCCGGTGTCGCGCAGGCGCGCCTGGGTCTTCCGGCGCAGGTCGGCATCGGCGACCAGCGGGAAGTGCTGCTCCTGTTCGGTGGCCGGCACCAGGCGTAGGCCGACATGGCTGTAACCGGCGCGGGCCGCCGCCTCGATCATGTCAGGCGGGGAAAGCTCAAGCACCGTCAAGGCGGCCAGGGA
>NZ_JABMCW010000217.1:0-9487 GCF_013179705.1 Pseudomonas sp. CM25
TGGGTGCTGCCACCGAAGTGGTTGATGATACCCCACACTGCATTCAGCGACGTCTGCACCGCGCCTTCTACCCAGGCCGGGGTCCATGACACGTCGTCACCGGCGATGAAGATACCGCGCTGCTCGGCAGGCATGTCCTGTTGCATGAAGTGCGCGTACATGCGCTGGTTATAGCGGTAGTGCCCCGGCAGTGCGCCTTTGAAGGCGCCAAGGAAGTACGGGTCCGCTTCCCAGGAAACGGTGATCGGGTCGCCGATGATGTGCCCGGCGATATCGGTTTTCGGGTAAATCTTCTTCAGCGCGTCGAGCGCCAGCTGCACGCGTTTTTCCACCGGGTGCGGCAGCATCTTCAGCGCATCGCTCATCCAGGCGTACGACAGGCAGATTACCCCGGGCTTGTCGTCACCATTGTCGAACAGGTAAGTGCCGCGGGTGAGGCGGTCGGTAAGGGTCATGCTCATCAGGTCGCGGCCGGTTTCCGGGTCCTTGTCCTTCCAGAATGGCCGGTCGACCATGACAAAGGTTTTCGACGACTGCATGTAGCGGGTGCGGTCCAGGGCCATCCACATCTTCTGCGAGAACAGCGATTCCTCGCAGTCGATCTGGGTGGTCAGCAACCAGGTCTGGCAGGTAGCAAGCACGGCGCTGTAGTGCCGGGTATCGCCCCAGGTGTCCGTGACTGCCAGGCGGCCATCGGCGGCACGGGCAATGCGTTTCACCCCGCCACGCGGCGCGCCGCCGTGCAGTGCGCTCAGGCTGGTGCCCTGCGGCCAATGCACGCAGCGTTCCGGTACATGGCGCCAGATGCCCTGCGGTACCTGCTCGACGCCGCCCACCACCAGGTGCTGGTGGTCGTCGCAGTTGGTCATCACCACGCGGAAGATTTCCAGCATCGAGTTGGGGAAATCCGAGTCCCAGCCGCCGGTGCCGAAGCCCACCTGGCCGAACACTTCACGGTGCTGGAAGCTCAGCTGGGCAAACGAGCGCGAAGTGGCGACAAAGTCATAGAAGGTGCGGTCGTCCCACAGCGGCACCAGCTTGTTCCACAGTTCTTTCAGGCGCGGCACATCACGGTCGCGAATAGCTTGCTGGATGTCGGCGAATTGGGCACCGCTTTCCAGCGCGTCGGCCCAGGCGTCGGCCACTTCGTGGAACAGTTTGGGCAGGTCGCTGGTTTTTTCGGCGTAGTAGGTCTGGCCTTCGAGGTCGATCACCGTGCTGCCCGAAGCCGGGGTCAGCGGGTTGGGGAAGGGGCGGGTCTCCAGGCCCAGCTTGTCCACATAGTGGTAGAAGGCGGTGGACGACACCGGGAAGCGCATGCCGCCCAGTTCGGCGATGATCCCGTCGGTGCCGTTGAAGGCTTGCGAGCGTAGCCTGCCACCCAGCTTGGAGGCTTCGTATACCACCGGCTTGAGGCCCAGCTTCATCAGCTCGTAGGCCGCCACAAGGCCGGCGATGCCAGCACCCACGATTGCCACTTCCTCGCCTTGGCGCGCAGCCGGAATGCTACCAAGGCCTGCCGGGTGTTCCAGCCAGTCGTCGAAGGCGAATGGGAAGTCCGGGCCAAAAATGGTGATGGGCTTTTTGCCGTCGGCGGGGTGGCGGTTCTTGTTGTTCATGAAATGACCTTGCCAGAGGGCTGCGCGGGGAGCGGAGCCTGAGTATAGGAGATGCCTGGGGGTCATTTTAGGGAGTGGGGTGTTCGTAATTAAGATGCAGAGTGTTGTCTGAATGTAGCTTTGTTCGTCGTATTAGCCACTTTTTAATTATTTTTGACGAATCAGGCCAAAGATGCCAAATGATCCACCGTCTCAGGGTATTTCTGCACTAGACGAATCAGTGCGACTGCTTGCGCATTGGGCCTGAAGCGGCCTTGCTCCCAGTTTTCCAGCGTTCTGGAATTGGTTCGGAGAGGCTTTGCGAACAGTGCCCTGGACATGTTGAGGCGCTGGCGCAGCTCCAAAAGCTCATTAGGGGCAAAGGGTGTCAGTTCGGTGAAGCTGACCTTGTGCGAGCGTAGCGTCTTCTTGCCTTCGCGCTCTTCGGCCAGCGCGTCAAAACCTTCAGCGAGTTCAGTGAACAGGTTGCGTGGCATTGGGGGAGCCTCTTGTGAATATCCCCATTCTGCATATGTCTACGTGATTTACGTACGGTCAATTGGTGACAAAAAGCATCAGCGCGTCTGATGGGCTTGTAGCTGCAACGCTGAGATCGCTGGTGCACCGCGTACTCTGTGGGAGCGGGTTTGACCGCGAATGCGTCGGTGGATTCACAGCAGCATTCGCGGGTAAACCCGCTCCCACAGGGAAACGTTCTGGCTTTGCGATTCGGGTGATCAGACAGTTCTTACACCCGTTCCATTAAATAAAGAATTACCCTACGCCCGCTATCGCCTCGGTCTGGCTTCGCGGGAATCGTTTCATCGTTAACTTCACGGGGTCGCCGCAAATTCGGCGATCGGGCGTGAGAACCCGCTGATCTTTCTGGAGGCGCACTGCTATGGCAGCTGTGCGCGGGCAGGCTTTGCCTGGCCGGGTACGCGCCTCCAAGTTCGCCGGTTCTCACCTCGCGCATGGCTGCCACCCTATTCCCGTGAGAAGGATGCGATTGGCCGCCAATCACCCCTGTGATGTGGAGGCTATACCATGACCGACCGCTTACCCGACCAACCCAAAAAGCTCAAACCAACCGCTGAAAAACCCTTCTGCAACTGCGAATCCAGCCACCCACCGCTCTTCACCCTCCGCCCCGGCATCGACGCCGCCGACGCCCTGGTTCACGCCTGCCTGCTGGCCCGCGGCCTCAACCAGATTGCCACCGACTACGCCCAGCACCACGCCCCAGAGCGCAGCCGTGACATCGTCTGGTCAATGCAGCATTCCGCCGAAAGCCTTTCGGCAATTCTGGAGGGCCTGCTCGACGGCCAGGAGGTCTGACCGCCAGCGGCCTCAGAGCGGCTGCCCGCGGTCCACCTTACTGCTGAGAATGATCGACGTGGTGGTCTTCTCCACCCCGTCGACGCTACCGATCTGGTCGAGCAACTGGTCCAGCTGTTCGGGCGAGTCCGTCCGCAGCCAGGCCACATAATCGAACTCGCCGCTCACCGCGCACAGTTGCTGCACCTGCCCCATTGCACTCAGGCGTCGCACCACTTCCTTGCCGGAGCGCGGCTGCACCTTGATCCCTACATATGCCTGCAGCCCGCCGCCGATCACAGTCTGGCCCAGGCGTACGCCATAGCCGGAGATGACTTTGTTCTTCTCCAGCCGCTCCAGGCGCGAGTTGACCGTGGTCCGGGCGATGCCCAGCTGGCGGGCGAGGGTGGCGACGCTTTCGCGGGCGTTGATCTGCAGCAGGGCGATCAGCTGGCGATCGATTTCATCCAGCGTGATGGAGCGGGAATCCGACATGGCGAGTCTCTACGGTTGGCCTGCTAGCCTAGCCAGCCAGTGCCGATCAGGGCAAGGCCAGTCACCACCGGCCCAGCCGAAGCGGTCTTTGTGGGAGCGGCCTTGTGTCGCGAAAGGGCTGCGCAGCAGCCCTGGCAATATCTGCAGCGGAGCTGAAATCGTGGGGCCGCTGCGCGCCCCATCGCGGCACAAGGCCGCTCCCACAAAGGGACCGCGCTGGCTCGACGGCTTCGCGTTCGGCATGATGAAACGCTAGTCCAACGAGAACCTCAGTGTGAACCTCGACCACCTGCTCGAATGCTGGCGACTGGAAGTCTCCAACAAGAAAAGGCCCGGACGCCGCATCAGCCTGCTGTTCAACGTGCTGCGTCGCGCGCGCAAGGACAACAAGCTGGGTTTCCTCTTCGCCTTCCGGGTGGCCCAGTACCTCGATGCCCGCGGCGGCCTGGCCCGGCGTCACGCCAGGCGCATGCAGCAGCGGCTTAACCTCAAGTACGCTGTGGACATCGACATCGGCGCGCAGATCGCACCCGGCCTGCGCATCGCCCACCTGCCGGGTGTGGTCATTACCCGGCATGTGGGCATCGGGCGCAATTTCTTCATCCGGCAGAATTGCTCGATCGGCATCAAGACCCTCGGTCTGGAAGACTACGCGCTGCGCATTGGCGACAACGTGAGCATGGGCGCCAACAGCTGCATCGTTGCTGACCGTATCGACATTGGTGATAACGTGGTGATTGGCGCGATGTCGCTGGTTACGCGGGATGTTCCGGCTTGTATGACTTTCTACAACCCGCGGCAGGTCGAGATGCGGCCGATCGGGGAGTAATCAGAAGAGTTACATTTTTGGAGCTGTGGGCGGGATGCTCGGATGGTACTGTCTGGTGCAACCATTGCACTGTATGATAATCCCATGCCCACGATCCACCGGTTGTCCAATTGCGTGATTTGCCTGTATGCGAATGACCATCTGCCGCCGCATTTCCATCTGCGATTCAGTGACGGTCGTCAGGCACTGATTGCGATCAATGACCTAACTCCGTTGGCCGGTTTCGGTGGTTCGCGGCTGTCCCTGCGTGAGATGAGTGAAGCGCTCGAGTGGGCTTCGCGAAACAGAGCTCGATTGCTAGCAATGTGGGAGGAGCTGAATCCATGACCAACAAACATTTCCAGCTGACAGAGGTTTCCGTGTTGGCCCCCGGGTCATTGCGGCTTACCTTTGCGGATGGACAGCAATTCAGCGTGGCTTTGGACGAAGTCATCGGGAAGCACGCGACATTGGCCCCCCTTACCGATCCCAAGATTTTCGCAACGGCTGCAATCGGGGAGTGGAAAGATACGGTCATCTGGGCCGGTGACGATAATCTTGAACTTGCTGCTGACAACCTTCGTGCACGCGCAGTGGAACAGGCGGGAGAGTGCTCACATGAACTCATCTGGAACTGGATGGCCAAGCATGAACTGACGCTGGATCGTGCCGCCCAGGAACTGGGGCTGAGCAGGCGGATGTTGGCCTATTACCGTAGTGGCGAAAAACCCGTGCCGAAGACCGTTGCCTTGGCTATGAAGGGGTGGGAAGCACACCGGTTGGCGGACGCGGAAGCAGGTGGTGTCTCCCGTCATACGTCTGGCAAGTACGCAAGCAGGTCGGTTGGTACAGGGCATGCCCCGAAGAAACGAGCGTAGTTTCCTGGCTAACAGAAAGGCATGAAAAAGCCGCGCAATCGCGCGGCTTTGTCGTATCTGGTGGGCCCACACGGACTCGAACCGTGGACCAAAGGATTATGAGTTGCCGAAGATCTCACCAAGCCAAGCGAAATCAATGAAAGCCTAGCATAGGTACAGTTAGCATCTTGTAGGCCTGTACAGTAATTTTGCGGAACTGATCAAAAGGTAGCCAATGATGGCACTGTACCGCTATTGTACCTTTTTGGGACAAGGCTAGCCCCGTCAACAGGGGGTATAGACAGCCAGGCTCGCTAACAGGGTAGTTGTTTGTGTCTATTGATCAGGCTTTTTCAATAAGAAATCTCAATAATCTGCTCAATGAAGACCGTGAAAAGGGTGGTGATCTAGAAGAACGATATATTCCTGATGCATATACGATGCGAATGCATGTTTATGATCTAAAAAAATCTAGATCTATTGTCCGTTACAAGCACCGGACCGGAGCAGTAACAACTCAATTCTATGAACTTCGTACTCGTCGACTGAATCAAGTCATTAAGGGGCGCAAAGAACAACATTCTGCTCTTGTAGAGAGCAAGCTGGGGGGAATAGCTAAGAGGATCTTGTCTAAAGATTTTAGGGTCGAGCTTAGTGCTTTACCTATGCCCATTAGAAGCAAAACTGTGTATGGCGTAGGCAGAGATCTAGCGCAGGTTCTTGCAATCAGATTTGTGCAGAAAATTCTGAGGGATGTCTACGATATAAAAATGCCTTCTAGAGATATTTTGGTGGCGCAAGTCAAATCATTAGCCATGGATGGTTCACCAAAATTTATTTTGCGAGCTGATGTTGACTCATTTTATGAGTCGGTACAGCACAAGGATCTGTTAGAAAGCATTCATCAATCGCCCGAGCTTTCCGTTTTGGTCAAAAGAATAATTACTAGGCTTTTAGGTGACTACTTAATACTGACCGGCGCAGATAGAGGATTGCCGAGAGGGGTTGGAGTTAGTGCTTATTTGTCAGAAATCTACTTGGCGTATGTGGATTCTGAGGTTAGCAGGCACAATGAAGTTTTTTATTATGCTAGATACGTCGATGACATGGTGATGATGTTTGCGCCGGAGAAAAGAGAATCGGCCGATAGCTATTTGGCTTCGTTTGGAGATCTTTTAGGAAAAAAAGGTTTGTCTTTAAATGATAAAACCCAAGCGTTAAATCTCATAGATGAGCAGCGTGGTAAATTTACCTATCTGGGTTATGAGTTTGACGTTTCTCCAAGCAGTCGCGGTGTGAGGATGAGTGCCGCTAAACTCCGAAAATATCGAGAGCGGATAGAAAAGTCGTTTAAAGACTATAACGCAAAAGCAGCGTTCATTCCCAAAAAAGCAGCAAATGAACTCATTATGCGATGTCTGTTTTTAACGGGAAACATGCGCCTTTTTAATAGAAAGAGTAACGCGTTTATTGGGGTCTACTACAGCAATAAGTACATAACCGACATCTCTCAGTTACGAGGTCTGGATAGGTATCTTGGCTCTAAAATAAATCTGCTGACGGATGTGCGCTTGAAGAGAAGGCTTTCTCGAATGTCCTTCGAGAAAGGCTTTGCTGAGAAGATATTCAGGAATTTTAGTACGAAAAAGCTTTCTGAAATATCTCGGGGGTGGAAACATGCCTAAGAAAGCACTTTCAATTAACTTCCCTATTCAAAGGGTGGTCCTTTCGGATGTTCTGCCTTACGAAGTTCCTATTGTTTTTTCCAATAGGTACTTTTACAGGTTTCTATGTGAGCATGATGTAAAGTTCTCCGGTTCTAAGATAGAGTGGATTTCCAAGGATTCGACTCTCGATAGTCTAGTCAAAATGTTGCTAGGTATCTCGCCAAGTGTCCCGGTAGAGCGCGACACCACAGGTGCGTTTGAAAGATCTCTCATAGATATTTCACAGACGAGGTCTGAATACCATAGTGTCCCTTTCGCTTTCTTTACTACGCATAAGCAGGATCAACTGAGGCAGCTTGCTCTAATGCATCCCAAAGCTCAGCTGTTGGTTGTGGACTTCTACGACCAATATAAAGAGCTAATTATTTATTTTACTGGTCAGAGCAGCTTTAGCCTGCGGTCTCCTAAAAGAGTCGCAGGGTGTACATTTATTGATAATAGGGCTCAAATAGAAAAGCAAGACAGGTTAGACACCTTGGTTGAGGTTTCTGGCGAGAATTATGAAAACCTGAGATCTTTTTTCGTTTACGAAAAGTTTAGTAATGTCTTTAAGTTTTATGAGTCAAAGGAACATCTCCAGTGTGAGCGAGACTTTAAATTTCTAACTAAATACGATATTTCCGGATGCTTCGATGGTGTATATACGCACTCACTTCCTTGGGCCGTTTATGGCAAAGGATATTCTAAGGTCCATATGTCGCCCTTGAGAGAGTCCTTTGCCAGCAAATTCGACTCGTTGATGCAAAGAGTGAATTACAATGAGACTAATGGGATCCTCATTGGCCCCGAGGTTTCTAGGATATTTGCTGAAATTATTTTGCAATCTGTAGATTCTGAGGTGTTGGCTCAACTTACTGGCAAAGGGTGGAGGCCTGATGAAGATTTTAAGATTTATCGATATGTAGATGACTATTTTGTTTTTTATAATAACGAGGAGTGTTGCTATCAGGCAAAGATGTTGCTTCAAGAGGTTTTAAAGCGATTCAAGCTTTCTCTCAATAAGGGTAAAGAAGAAACCTTATCGAGGCCTATGATTACTCCTATATCCATCGCGAAAAAGAGAATATCCGACTTATTTGATAAGGCACTTACATTCAAGGTTGCGGACGATATCAAGGACGGCGAAAGTCTTCCTCGTGGGGAGCTTTATATAAATCGATCTTCCTTGGTCACTGATTTCAAATCAATCCTCTCAACATCTGGCGTCGATTATGGTGACGTTCTTAATTATTCGCTTTCCGTGGTCGAGAGAAAAGTTGGCGCGTTGATTGATGGTTACGAAAAAATAGAAAAACTTCCAGGGCTTGATAAAAGTTTCTCCAAAGCAATAGAGTCCCTTTTGTGGTTTGTATTTTTTGTTTATGCGGTCTCGCCGAAAGTCAATACAACCATTAAGCTTTGTAGGATTTGTCAGCGTGTTCTAAGTTTTTATGCTGACAATTCAATCGGACTTAGTTATGGGTCTTTAATTTCGCAAGTGATTTACGAGCGATGCCGTAGTATTATTGATAAATATTCTGATGGCAAAGGTGCTCGTATTGAGGTGATGTATCTTCTGGTACTCATGGGGCAGCTTGGAAGGAACTATCGAGTAAGCGAAAATCTCCTCGCTCGCTGTTTTGGCTTTGAGGAGATCGATGGTGTGTATGTGGTCAAAAATGATCTAGATTACTTTTCTGTCATTACTTTGTTCTTTTATATAGGTAAGAAGGTTCGGTATTCTCGAATTCGAGTTGCATTAGAGTCGTGTGTTCTTCGGCGTTTCGCTAGCGACAGAGATGCATTGATTGGTAGTTCAGAGATGACTCACATGGCGCTGGATCTTCTAGTGTGCCCATATGTAAGTCGAGAGGCCAAGGATATAATTGTAGGCTATTATGGAATGGCCGGCTCCGACATCTCCAGAATTCAACGATACAATGACTATTGGTTTACTAAATGGGCTGACTTCGATTTCTCTAAAGAGCTGGACGCTAAGGTCAGTCAGGAAGTATACTAATGCTGCGCGCTACATGCACTATGAAGACCGTTTGCGGTCGCACACACCAGCGCTTTGAACGAGCTGTTCTATGCATGAAAGCTCGTTCTCTTAGAGTCCGCATGTACTCTGGGGTCTTGACTCCTCGTCCCTTCTCAGAAGGCCTAGGCCGACTGAAGAAGGGGCAGGGGGCTAGATTTCAATGCTACCTATCTATTATTGTTTTGAGAGCGCCCATCCTGAATCTGTCTGGGCAGAGCACTCTGACCTTTCCCGCCAGGTATGGAAAAGCCCCCACCGCGCGGGGCTTTTTTTGTGTTAGGTCAGTCCACTTGTACAACGGCCGAATGACCCAGGCTCACTCGAAATGTCTTGAAGCAGTCGCGGCAATTGAAAGGTTTCCAAATTGCGTCTAGTTGCACTGGGATGCGTGCGTCGCATTCACATTTGAAAAAGATGGTGTCAACCGGGGTAAGCACTTTTTCGCCTTTTTCATTAATTACCTTATTGAAAAGCTTGCTGCACTTTGTATTGCCGCACACAACAAGCAAGTCATTTTCAAATTCTGCTTCGCCTGCGAATATTCTCGTCCCGCACGCAGGGCAGTCAGTGTGGCGCACATTTTTATATGCGACGATTGCCGTAGTGGCTTCAACTCGCTCGAGTTCGCGAATAATTTCGTCAAGAGACTTCTTGTCGGGAGAACT
>NZ_JABMCW010000218.1:0-9487 GCF_013179705.1 Pseudomonas sp. CM25
AGCCAGGCCGGTGTGAGCCGGCCTGGCTTGGGCATCGTTGCTTGGCGTTGCCTGCTGCTTAGTAGCGGTAGGCGTGCGGCTTGAACGGGCCTTCGACGGTCACACCGATGTAGTCGGCTTGCTGCTTGGTCAGCTGGGTGACCACGCCGCCGAAGCCGCGGACCATTTCCAGGGCCACTTCTTCGTCGAGCTTTTTCGGCAGCACTTCAACGGTCAGGCGCTCGGCTTTCTTCTCGGCCGACAGGTCGGCGAACTTCTGCTCGAACAGGAAGATCTGTGCCAGTACCTGGTTGGCGAACGAACCGTCCATGATGCGGCTCGGGTGGCCAGTGGCGTTGCCCAGGTTGACCAGGCGGCCTTCGGCCAGCAGGATCAGGTAATCGTCGTTCTGCGGGTCGAAGCTGCCAGCGCCGGTGCGGTGGATCTTGTGTACCTGCGGCTTGACCTCTTCCCATGCCCAGTTCTTGCGCATGAAGGCAGTGTCGATTTCGTTGTCGAAGTGGCCGATGTTGCAGACCACGGCACGCTTCTTCAGGGCCTTGAGCATGTTGGCGTCGCAGACGTTGACGTTACCGGTGGTGGTCACGATCAGGTCGATCTTGCCCAGCAGGGCCTTGTCGATGCTGGCTTCGGTGCCGTCGTTGATGCCGTCGATGAACGGCGAAACCAGTTCGAAGCCGTCCATGCAGGCCTGCATGGCGCAGATCGGGTCAACTTCGGTGACTTTGACGATCATGCCTTCCTGGCGCAGGGACTGGGCCGAGCCCTTGCCCACGTCACCGTAGCCGATCACCAGGGCCTGCTTGCCCGACAGCAGGTGGTCGGTACCACGCTTGATGGCGTCGTTCAGGCTGTGACGGCAGCCGTACTTGTTGTCGTTCTTGCTCTTGGTGACCGAATCGTTGACGTTGATCGCCGGGACTTTAAGCTCGCCCTTGGCCAGCATGTCCAGCAGGCGGTGCACGCCAGTGGTGGTTTCTTCGGTCACACCGTGTACGCGGTCCAGTACCTGTGGGTACTTCTTGTGCAGCAGCTCGGTCAGGTCACCACCGTCGTCGAGGATCATGTTGGCGTCCCATGGCTGGCCATCTTTCAGGATGGTCTGCTCCAGGCACCACTCGTACTCTTCCTCGGTTTCACCTTTCCAGGCGAACACAGGGATACCGGCGGCGGCGATGGATGCGGCGGCCT
Organism: Pseudomonas sp. CM25; assembly: GCF_013179705.1. Classification (NCBI taxonomy): domain Bacteria; kingdom Pseudomonadati; phylum Pseudomonadota; class Gammaproteobacteria; order Pseudomonadales; family Pseudomonadaceae; genus Pseudomonas; species Pseudomonas sp. CM25. The sequence goes on from NZ_JABMCW010000218.1 coordinate 1,192, forward strand.
GGTCCTGGGTGGAGAAGATGTTGCAGGACGACCAGCGCACTTCGGCGCCCAGGGCAACCAGGGTTTCGATCAGCACGGCGGTCTGGATGGTCATGTGGATGCAGCCCAGAATCTTCGCACCCTTGAGCGGTTGCTCGGTCAGGTACTTGCGACGCAGGCCCATCAGCGCAGGCATTTCCGATTCGGCGATGATGGTTTCGCGACGGCCCCAGGCGGCCAGGGAGATGTCGGCGACTTTGAAATCGGTAAAACCAGCAGGCATGTTTGCAGCGCTCATGAGAGCCTCCATTCGTAGTGTGCGAATGGGCGCCGTTGTGCGTTAAGCGCCCGCGAGAGCGAGCAACGCCCCATCCGAGCCTGACAGGCCTAGCCTGCTGCAGCGCCCCTCGGACAGGTGGCGGGCATGGCGCCGCTGTGGGCAGCCATGTGAAACGGCGCAGATTATAGCCGTGCTGGGCGGCTTGCCCAAGGTTTTCTGTCGATTAATCGCGACGATAGTCGATGTTCAATGGAGCGATCGCGGCCGCTCTGCCATCATTGCTGGACGTTAGCCAAGCAGGTCAGGAGTACAGATGAACTTTCACACCCGCAAGTGGGTTAAACCCGAAGACCTCAACCCCAATGGCACTTTGTTCGGTGGCAGCCTGTTGCGCTGGATCGACGAAGAGGCAGCGATCTACGCCATCGTCCAGCTGGGCAACCAGCGCGTGGTGACCAAGTACATGTCGGAAATCAACTTCGTCAGTGCTTCGCGCCAGGGCGACATCATCGAACTGGGTATCACTGCCACAGAGTTCGGCCGCACCTCGATCACCTTGAAGTGCGAAGTGCGCAACAAGATCACCCGCAAGAGCATCCTCACCGTCGACAAGATGGTGTTCGTCAACCTGGGTGAGGACGGCATGCCGGCGGCGCACGGGCGCACCGAGATCAAGTACGTGCAGGACCAGTTCCCGGATTCGGCGGTAGAGTGATTTTCCGGGGCTGCTCTGCAGCCCATCGCCGGCAAGCCAGCTCCCACAGGTACAGCGCAGAACCGGGGCCTGGCGCCATCCTGTGGGAGCTGGCTTGCCGGCGATGGGCCGCACAGCGGCCCCGAAAATCCTACGGCTGGGCGCTGACCTTGCGCACCACCCGGCCGATGCTCAAGCCCTGCACCAGGATCGACGACAGCACCACGATGTAGGTGATCGACAGCAGCAGGTCACGCTCCTCGCCCAGCGGCAGCGACAGCGCAAGGGCAACCGACACCCCGCCACGCAGGCCACCCCAGGTCAGTACCCGCACCGTGCCCTTGGGCACCGGGCGCCAGCGGCGCAGCAGCAAGATCGCCGGGGCCACGGTCAGCATCCGCGACAGCAGCACCGCCAGCGCCAGCACGCCACCGGCGGCCAGGTGCATCCAGTTGAACGGCAGCAGCAACAGCTCCAGGCCGATCAGCGCGAACAGCAGGGCGTTGAGCATGTCATCGATGAGCTCCCAGAAGCCGTCCATGTAGCGACGGGTCATGTCGTTCATCGCCAGGTTGCGGCCCAGGTTACCGATGATCAGGCCGGCCACGACCATGGCAATCGGCGCCGAAACGTGCAGCTCGTAGCACATGGCCGAACCGCCGATGACCAGCGCCAGGGTCAGCATGACCTCGACTTGATACTGCTCGACGCTTTTGATCATGCGGTAGGTGGCGTAGCCGATGATGCCGCCGAACACCACCCCGCCGATGGCCTCGCGAGCGAACAGAATCGCCGTGTCGGCAAAGCTCGGCGTTTCTCCCAGCTGGATGATGCCCAGCAACACGGTGAACACCACCACGGCGGTACCGTCGTTGAACAGCGACTCGCCAACGATGGTGGTTTTCAGTGGTTTCGAGGCATTGGCGGTACGCAGTGCGCCGAGCACTGCAATCGGGTCGGTCGGCGAGATCAGTGCACCGAACAGCAGGCAGTAGATCAACGGTACCTGCCAGCCGAACATGGCGAATACCCAGTGCGACAAGTAGCCGATGACCACGGTGGCAATCAGCACGCCGACGGTCGCCAGCAGCCCTATAGGCCAGCGGTAGCTGCGCAAGTCGGTGAGGTTGACGTGCAAGGCGCCGGCAAACAGCAGGAACGCCAGCATCCAGTGCATCAGCAGGTCGTTGAAGTCGATCTGGTTCATCAGCCCTTCGACGCGAGCTTCCAGGCCGGGGAAGCCGACCAGGCTCAGCCCTTGCAGGATCAGCGAAAACAGCAACGCCGTGACCATCACGCCGATGGCGGGGGGCAGGCCGATGAAACGGTAATTGACGTAGGTAAGGAGGGTGGTCAGGCAGATAAACGCGGCAACTAGTTCAAGCATCCCAAATCCTGTAGCAGTGGCTTCCAAGTCGTAACCCGAATGGCTCGGGCAGTTCTTTGATGACCTGGCGAGGGGTTCGGGACACAGGCTTTGACCGGATTCGTTCCAATCGTTCCCATGTAAAGGGGCTGCCGCGCAGCCCAATCGCCGGCAAGCCAGCGCCCACATGTACTGCATCGACCTTGAAAGCAACGCGGTCAATGTGGGAGCTGGCTTGCCGGCGATTGGGCCGCACAGCGGCCCCCGAACCCTATATATTCACAGCCATAAAAAGGCCATAAGGACAACAAGGCGTGTTGGCAACATCTCTGGTGCTCGTCGCCGCCCTGCTGCATGCGACCTGGAATACCCTGATCAAATTCAGCGGCGAGCGCTTGCTGGTGATTGCCAGCATGGACACGGTGGCGCTGGCCTTCGCCGTGCTGGCTGTACCTTTCGTCGAGGTCCCACCTGCCAATATCTGGCCGTGGCTGCTGGCCTCTGCGCTGGCCGAGCAGTTGTACCGCTATCTGCTTATCCAGGCCTACCGCGTCGGCGATCTGGGGCTGGTCTATCCTCTGATGCGCGGGCTGTCACCGCTGGTGGTGCTGGGCCTGACCCTGGCGTTTGCCGGGGAGTCGCTGAGCCAGCAGCAGATCATTGGTATCCTGCTGATCCCTTGCGGCATGGCTTGCCTGTTGTGGCAGGGCGGCGGCGGTGACCGGCTGCCCTGGTCGATGTTGCCGGTGGTCGCCCTGATTGGCCTGTGTATCGGTTGCTACACCTGGTTCGACGGCCAGGCCATCCGCTTGTGGGGCAAGCCCTGGGACTACCTGGTGTGGCTGACCCTGCTCAGCGCCTGGCAGTTTCCGCTGCTGGCCGGCGTTGCGCGACCGGCACCGTTTGCCTTGTTCTGGCGCACCCAATGGCGCCTGGGGCTGGCGGTAGGGTTCTGCGTATTGTTCAGTTACGCCCTGGTGTTATGGGCGATGCACCTGGGCTCGGTGGCCGAGGTGGCGGCACTGCGGGAGTTGAGTGTGATCCTGGTGGTACTGCTGGGCATGCGTTATCTCAAAGAACCTTTTGGCGGGCCGAGACTCCTAGCTTGCGGGCTGGTATTGGCCGGCATGCTGGTAATGAAGCTTTGACCTCTAGACTGAACAAGGAGTCCCGTCCATGACTGTTGCCCTGTGGTGCATTTTGATCGCGATGATTTTGCCGCCCCTGTGTGCGCTGATTGCCAAGGTCGGCAGCGGCCGTTTCGGCCTGAAGGACAATCACGACCCGCGCGCTTTCCTTGACACGCTCTCGGGCCTGCCGCGCCGTGCGCATGCCGCGCAGCAGAACAGCTACGAGGCGTTTCCGGCGTTTGCGGCCGCAGTGCTGGTGGCGGATATCGTCGGCAATGCCGAGCAGGTGACGCAGGATGTGCTGGGGGTGATGTATATCACCAGCCGGTTGCTCTACATCATCTGTTACCTGGCCGACTGGGCTGCCTTGCGGTCATTGGTGTGGTTTGCCGGGGTGGCCATGATCGTGGCGTTCTTTGTGGTTTCCATCTGAGACCGCGTTGTCTTTTTCGCGGGCATGCCCGCTCCCACAGGTATTGTGCGGATCCGATAGCTGTGGGAGCGGGCGACACCGATCAAGGCACTTTAGGCACTTCAGGCAACGGCTTGCCTTTGGGCCACAGCATCCAGATCTGCCCCTGCTGCTTCATGTTCCCCGCCAGCTCGCCGGCTTCCGGCCCGGTGCCCCAGAACAGGTCGGCACGCACTTCGCCGGCAATTGCCCCACCGGTATCCTGGGCGCCCACCGGGCGTACCACGGGTGAACCATCCGGGCGCGTGGTGGACAGCCACAGCAGGCTGCCCAGCGGGATCACCTTGCGGTCGATGGCTACGCTGTAGCCGGCAGTCAGCGGCACGTTCAGCGAGCCGCGCGGGCCTTCGTTGCTGTCCGGGCGGGTGCTGAAGAACACGTAGCTGGGGTTGCTGGCCAGCAGTTCCGGTACCCGCTGCGGGTTGGCCTGGGCCCAGCCGTGGATGGCGCCCATGCTCACTTCTTCTTTTTTCAGCTGACCCTGTTCCACCAGCCAGCGGCCGATCGGCCGATAGGGGTGGCCGTTCTGGTCGGCATAGCCGAGGCGCAGTTGGCGGCCGTCCTCCAGTTGTACCCTGCCGGAACCCTGGATCTGCAGGAACTGCAGGTCCATCGGGTCCGTCAGCCAGGCCAGCACCGGTGCCTTGACACCGTCACGGTTGATGACCTCGGCCGTGTCGTAGGGCTTGAGCACCCGGCCATCCAGGCGACCGCGCAAGCGCTTGCCTTTCAGTTCGGGGTAAACACTGGCAAGGTCAACCACGATCATGTCTTCAGGTACGCCATAGACCGCCACATGATTGGTCGCCGACTGGCTCAGGCTACCCGGGTAGACCGGCTCGTAGTAACCGGTGATCAGGCCGTTGGCGTTGTTCTCGGCAGACCGCAGGCCGTACACCTGCAGGTTGTGCTCAAGAAAAGTACGCACCTGTGCTGCGCTTGCGGTATCGCTGCCAGCTGCTTCGCAAGTGGCGGCCCAAACCGGGTCGCGCTTGAGCTTCTGGCAGCCGTTGCGCCAGGCGTAGAAGCCGGCCAGCAGGTCTTCATCGCTGACCGCAGGCAGGTCTTGCCAGGTAGCAGGGGCGTAGGTGGCGATGGCGTGGGGCTCGGGCTTGGCGTTCTCGCCGCCGTTGCAGCCGGCCAGCAAAGCCAGGGCCGGGATTGTCCAGGCCAGGTGGCGCAGGGCAGATTTCATGAGTGCATTCCTGTCAGGCGCAAATATGAAGATTCGCCCCTGTTATTTATGTGGCTATTGGTGTTTGGGGCTTGGGCAGCGATACTGGCCGCCCATTTGCGCAGGCTGAAGTGAGCATGATGTTGAAGCGATTGACCGTTGTTCTGCTGGCAGCGCTGACCCTGGCGGGTTGTGATCGGGTCGACCCGAACTCGCCGCTGGGCCAACGCAAGGCAATCTTCAAGGACATGCTCAAGACCAGCGAAGACCTGGGCGGCATGCTGCGTGGCCGACTGCCGTTCGACGGGCTGAAGTTTGCCGACGGCGCGCTGAAGCTGGACAACCTGTCGCATCAGCCCTGGCAGCACTTCCCACAGGTGCGTGATGCTGCTGGCGACAGTAGCGCGCGCGCCGAAGTGTGGGAGCGTCAGGCGCGCTTTCATGACCTGGCCCGGCAGCTGGAAGGCGTCACTGGCGAGCTGGTCGATGCCACTCGGGGTCAGCCACTCGATGCCGGGCAGCTGAAGGCACCGATGGACAAGGTCGAAGCTGCGTGCAAGGCCTGTCATACCGAGTTTCGTAATCATTGATAGCGTGCATTGCCCTTTGTGGAACTGTCTTGCACAGATCCTGTAGGAGCGGCCTTGTGTCGCGATTAGGGCGCGCAGCGGCCTTGGGATTTCAGCCTTGATGCGTAAATCGCCGAGGCCGCTGCGCGGCCCGATCGCGACACAAGGCCGCTCCTACACACTCACCGCGTTTGCCGGGGGGCTTCAGCGGTCCAGTTCGTCCACCGCTTCCTGCAGTTCTTTACGGGACTCGGCGAGCTTGTCCTTGCGCTTGTTGATCTTCTCCGCGTCGCCTTTCTTCTCGGCTTTTTTCAGGTCTTTCTCGCGTTGCGCCACTTCATGGCGGGCATCGAGCACTTTCTGCTCTCGTTCTTTGCGCAGGCTGGCGTCGGTGCAGTTGTCGACCCCGCGCAGCGCTTCCTCAAGCCCCGCGACCTGGTCGGTGTTGCCATGCTCGCGGGCAATTTTCAGCTGGTTCTCGATGGCGCTGCGCTTGGCGGCGCAACCGGTCAGGCCGGCATCCGGCTGGGCAGCCTGTACGGAGCCCGTGGCCAGGCCAAGCGTTGCGAGCAGAAAAAAGGTGGAAAAGCGCTTCATGTAAAGCCTCCTGAACGGGGCGGGGTAGCAAAGTTGGGGGAAATGCTGCCTTGGTTTTGCCGATTTAGAAACCCTTCTCAGGCATTTCTTGTGCAATCTCAGGGTTTCCCTACAAGCAAATTGGTAAAAAATCATTGCGTGGTCACCGTGTGCTCGACGTCAAACCCATCTACCCCTGCGCCGGCCAACTGGGTTGCAATGGCATTGACCTCGTTGCTTGCAAAGAAGTCGGCAAGCAGTTGCCCGCGTTTTGCCCCGATGTCGGGCAAGGCTTGCCACTCAAGGCTTGTGCGCGCAGCCAGCGCCGACCATGCGCCCGCCACCTGCATGCCGCCAGGCAAGGGCGCCCCGAGCCCACGCAGCCATTGGGCGAAGGGACGCGAGCGCGCTGCTTTGAAACTGTCCTGCAGCTGTGTAGCCGTCACGATGCTGATGCCCGCTACCTGGCGCAGGCGCTCGGCGTCCAGGTCCAGCCAGTCGCTCATTGAATTCACCAGCCCGGCAGCCACCAGCCGGCGCCAGGTACCGGCCCCGGTGCGTGGCAGTGCCAGCCCCTGTTTGCTGCTGAGCCAGGCAAGGCGGGCAACGAACTGCTCTTCGCAGCCCTCGCTGATCTGCCAGCAACTGTGGGCGTGATGCCGGCCGGGCTCAGGTGCGCTTACCGGCAGTCGCTCGACGGCGCGATGCACCACTTGCTCGAATCGTGGAATGGTCAGCCCGGCGAGGCTGACGGCCACCTGGTCGCCAGGGCGGATGTCGAGGCCATGCCAGCGGGCCAGCGAGCCAAGGCTCACCTGAGTGATTCGTCGATCATCAAGCGTGACCGGCAGCACGTGCAGCACCGGCGTCACTCTGCCGGTGCGGCCGACCCGAAAGCGTACGTCGCGCACTTCGGCCAAAACCTGCACATAGGGGTACTTCCAGGCCGCGATCCAGTACGGGGCCTTGGCTTGCCAGCGCTCGGCAGGGGGCCGGCTGCCCTGTCGCAAAATCACGCCATCGGTGGCGAAGGGCAGGGCGGAGCGGTACCAGTGCTCGCGCCAGTGTGCTGCCTGCGCCGGTGTATCGATCGCGACGCTGTAGTGCTGGCTGTCGGGGAAACCCAGCTGCGTCAGCTGGGCAAGGCGTTCGGCTTGTTGGCTGGGGCCTTGTGGCCAGTCCCAGACGAACAGGCCGACAGTGTTGCCTTGTTCACCGGCCAGCTGCTTGCGTGCAAGCAGGCCTGCAACTGTGCCACGGGCATTGGCGCTGCCAGCCCGGGCTTGTACGTGGGCGCCGTGGCGCAAGTAGAGTTCCCCCTGCAGCTGCAGGTCGAGTGGTCGGGGCAACCGCCGGGTAATGGCCCCGAGCTGGGGAATGTGCCGGCTCCAGTCGTGCCCATGCACGCCATCGCCTCGGCTGATCAGTTGCACCAGGCGGCCCTTTCGGTAGGTGAGGGAAACCGCAACGCCATCGACCTTGGGCTGTACCCAGACATCGGTCTTGCCGGTGAACCAGCGTTTCACGGCCTGCTGGTCGGCCAGCTTGTCTACCCCGGTATGTGGCACCGGATGAGGGATCGGTCCGCCAGCGCTGGCCAGGGGCGAAGGGCCGGTTGCGAGGCCAAAGCACTGCCGCAGCAGCTCCAGGCGCTGGCGGCTCTGGTCGTAGAGTTCGTCGGCCACCAGCGCGACGCCCTGACGGTGATAGTGGTCGTCCCACTGGGCGAGCGTGGCGCGTAGTTGAGCGACCTCGGCGTCAACTTGCTGCCGACCCCAGTCGGGGCAGGGGGCGGCCCAGGCCAGCGGGGCAGTCAGCATCATCAGGGTGAACAAAAGCTTGATCAGCATGGCCAGCATCCTTGCATGGCGGAAGGGAGTTCCCAGCCTAGGCAAGTCTGGCGGCCCTTGCTGCGCCGCTGTTGTCAGCCGATATGTCACAAAAAAGCCCCTGCCGATTGCTCGGCAGGGGCTTTCGCACAGCGCTGCAGGAAAAATTACAGGCCGGCGGCGTCACGCAACGACTGGGCGCGGTCGGTGCGCTCCCACGTGAAGGT
>NZ_JABMCW010000219.1:0-9469 GCF_013179705.1 Pseudomonas sp. CM25
AACAGCGGAAAACTGTTCCAGCAGCTCTTTCGGAACCTTTGGTAACTCTCGGAGCGGTTTTTTTTTGGTTGGCATACATGCACCTCTTACTCATGTTATGCCCGAACACAAAATTTCTGACACCCTCCTCGATCTCCCTGGCGCTACAAATGCAGCGGCAGGCACCTGTCAGCCCTGATGCGATCCCTGCTGGCCCAACCTGCCACCAATAACCTCAAGACTCTCCAAACATGGCAATAAAGTTGGCCAGCGCTGGCGATGCATTCTGCCCGCTCCATTTCATGTACAACCCAAGCCCTGGCACAGGCTGGTTACCGATAACCCGGATCGGCCGAAACTGCACACGTTCGCCAGGCGTGGAACTGGCAAACGAAGCCGGCACCAGTGCCACGCCAAACCCACAGGCCACCAAGCCAAGCAGCGTGTGAATCTGCGCAGCCTCCTGCACCACCTTGGGGTAAAAACCCGCCGCTTCGCACAACGCGATCAACTGCGCGTGATAGCCACCGCCAAGGTTTTGCGGGGTGAACACGAAATCCTCATCGGCAAACCCGCGCAGGTCCACGTCGTATTCCTGGGCCTTCGCATGACGGGCGGGCAACGCCATGACGATCTGCTCGTCAAGCAGCAGTCGCGACTCAAGGGTTCCGGCCGGCAGCGGCAACCTGCGCATGAAGCCGACATCTGCCTCGCCGGCCAGCAGCGCCTTGGCCTGCGAGGCCGACGGCATCTCGCGGATGGTCAGTTGCACGTTCGGGTAGGTCTCGCGGTAGCGGCGCAAACTGTTGAGCAGCGAGTCGTAGTAGGCGATGGAAATGGCAGTGATGGCGAGCTTGCCGCTGACCCCGGCAGACACATTGCGGGCGTACTCGATGCCCTGTTCCAACTCGGCCAACGTGCGGTAAGCCGTGTCGAGAAATGCCGTGCCGGCGGCGGTCAGGTGCACCCCGCGCTTGTTGCGCAGGAACAGCTTGAACCCGAGCTTTTCCTCAAGTCGACCAATCGCCTGGCTCAGTGGCGGTTGCGCCATGTGCAGGCGCTCGGCCGCCTTGTGAAAGTGCAGCTCTTCGGCCACGGCAATGAACTGCCGCAGCAAACGTGTCTCGATCATCCAGCATTCCTTCAGTACAGCTGACCCGGCGGTGATATCTTTCAGATATCGAACTTGCATGCTTTTAATATTAAGCCATTGATTTTTTTGTTGATATCTTAAAAAGGAGATTTGAAGGTACCCAGCAAATGCCCGTTACAGACCCTTTCCACGACAAAGTTGCGGTGATCACCGGCGCTGCACAGGGCCTGGGCTTGTCCTATGCCATGGCACTGGCCGAACGGGGCGCTAGGGTGGTGATCAGTGACCTGGGCACCGATCGTTCCGGGCAGGGGCAGGATACCTGGGCCCTGGATCACGCGCTGGCGGCCATGCGGGCCAAGGGCTTCGCGGTTGTCGGTCACACCGGCCGGCTGGAAAACGAAGACGCATGCAAACAACTGGTCGAGCTGGCCATCGAGCATTTCGGTGCACTGGATATCCTGATCCATAACGCCGGCTGGGTCGATTACCAGCGCATCGAGGCGCAGGATGACGCTTTTCTGCAGCGCGCGCTGGGCATCAACGTACAGGCACCCGTGTGGCTGGCCAAGCATGCCTGGGCCCACCTGAAGCGTTCCACGGCCCCGCGCGTGGTGCTGACCACCTCGGACCGTGCCATGTACCAGCGCTATGCGCAGCCCGGCCTGGTGGCCTACGCTGCCGGCAAGATGGCCCAGGTCGGCATCATGAATGCCCTGAGCATGGAGGGCCAGGAGCACGGCATCCTGGTCAATGCCATTTCACCCGTGGCGAAGACTCGCATGTGGGGCATTACCCAACCCCCGGAGGAGCTGAAACCCGAGTGGGTCACGCCCGGGGTGCTGTACCTGGCCAGCGCGCTGTGCCATGACACCGGCTACATCCTGCGGGCCAGCAATGGCCAGTTCACCGCCACACGCTTCAACGAGAACAGCGGCGTTAGCTACCCTCGGGACCTCGGCCGTGTGCAGGCGGGCAACCTGGCCGAGGTTGCCGAACGCTGGAACCGCATCAAGGAATGCAACTATGTGCCAGTCAAGGTCGCCAATACCCGCGCCGACCTGGGCGAAAGCCTGGTGTGGGACGAGCACAGCAGCACTTTGTACTTCGTTGATATTTCTGGCGGGCGGATCAACCGGTTGGCGGCCGACGGCGAAGTCGAGAGCCTGTACGAGTCCGCCGCACGCATCGGCGCCCTGGCGTTGACCGACCACGGCAACCTGATTTTCACCGAGGATGCCAGCGTGGGCATCTTCAATGTGCCGTCGCGCACGGTGAGCCAGCATTCGGCGGCGGTGCATCCCCGCCCGACCTACCGTTTCAACGATGGCGCATGCGACCCGCAAGGGCGTTTCGTGACTGGCTTGATGGACGAAACCCCCAGCGGCAAAAGCGGGGCGTTGTTTCGCTTTGACGGGCAGTTGTGCGATCAGGTGATCCACGACGACATGGCGTTGCCCACCGGTATTGCCTGGTCGCAGGACGGCCGCACGGTGTACTTCGTCGATTCGGCGGCGCGCGCAATCTATTGCGCCGACTACCTGGCCGAAGGGCGGCTGGGCGCCGTCACGCTGTTTGCCGAAACCCCTGCCGAGCTGGGGCGCCCGGACGGGCTCGCCCTGGATCGCGAAGGCGGCCTGTGGGTGTGCCAGTACCATGGCAGTTGCCTGCTGCGCTATGACCGCCAAGGCCACCTGACCGACCAGGTGCTGATGCCGGTGCCATGCCCCACCAGTTGCTGCTTCGGCGGCCCGGGGCTTAATACCTTGTACATCAGCACCGCGCGCTACGACATGAGTGCCGAAGACCTGCACCATTATCCGGACGCCGGCGACCTCTACGCTATCCGCCCGGAAATCGGCGGCGTCGCCCGACACTGCTTCAAGGAATAAGCACCTGGGCCTGACTGGCCGGTAACACGGCCAGTTCACCAAAGCGTTGCGCCGAATCGATATAGCGCAGCGCAGACTTTGCGTCTTTCCAGCCCACATAGCTCATCAGCGACTTCAATTCCCACCCATTGGCCGTGGCCCAGGTGGCAAAGCCACGGCGCAGCGAGTGGCCGGTGTACAGCGCTGCCGGCACCCCGGCGCGCTCCAGCATGCGCCGCAGCAGGCCGACCAGGCTGTTGCTGTTGAGTGCGCTGTCGCCGAGGTTGCCCCAGCGGTCTAGCTTGCGGAACACCGGCCCGTGGGCAATGCCGGCGACCTCCAGCCACTGCAGGTAGGCAGTGACCGGGCACAGGGCCTTGAGGGCAGGGGTGCGGTGCTGCACGCCCAGGGCCTCGCGGTCACCCTTGCTGCGTGGCAGGAACAGGGTGATGCCGACACCCGCTTCGGCCTGGATGTGTTCGATGCGCAGACGCGCCAGTTCATCGCCGCGAAAACCGCGCCAGAAGCCCAGCAACAGCAGCGCACTGTCGCGACGGGCGCGGCGCAGGGCGGCCAGGTCGTGATGCTCACGGGCCTCACGGGCTTCCTCTTCAAAGCAGGCCACGGCGGTTTGCAGGTGCTGCAGCAACAGCGGGGCTGCCTGTTTTGGCGGTGTCGGGTGCAGGGTGCGGATGCCACGCAGCACCTGACGCACCAGCGGCGCCTTGGTCGGATCGGGAAAGCCCTGGGCGACGTGCCATTGGCTGAGCGCGGCCAGGCGCTGGCGCAGGGTGCTGACGGCATGCTGGTCAGCGTGGTCGGCCAGGTAGCGGGCAATGCTTTCAGCGGTGGCCGGAAGGAAGCCGCCCCAGTGGGTTTCGAAGTGTTCGATGGCAGCCTGGTAGCTGCGCCGGGTATTGTCACGGGTGGCGGCGCGCAGGTAGCGCTCGATATCGGTCATGGTGCGGGTGTCGGTGGGTGATGGGCACACCATACCCGGTATCAGGGCGCAATGCATGCCAACGGGGTCGCGCAGGCAGGCTCAGGGCCGCAGCGCTGCGTCCATCATCTGCTGCAGCGGCGCATAGTCCGCCTGGCTGACGGGGACCAGGCCGCTGGCATCCTGCGAAGCAACGAACGCCGCCAGCGCCTGCGGGTCATCGAGCATGGCACTGCGAATACGGCTTCTCAGCGCCGGACACAGGCTGGCACTGAACACATACGGGTCGTAGTAGATTGGCCGTGACCGCCATTGTGCCTTGAGCTGCGCCGGTGCAATGGCGTGCTGGGCGAGGTACGCGTCGGTGCGCTCGCTGGCGACGAACGCGGCATCGACCCGGCCTTCCAGCAAGGCTTGCAGTGCATTGTCGTGGTTGCCGGCATACACCAGCGCACCAAAAAACTGCGACAGTGGCATGCCCACCCGTTCGGCGAACTCGACGCTGGGCACCAGGCTGCCGGAAGTGCTGGCCGGGTCGGTCAGCGCCACACGCTTGCCACGCAGCGCCTCGATGCCATCAGGGCTTGCACCCCGGGTCAGCAGCAGCGCCTGGTAATGATTGCCCGCCGGGGTGTAGGGGCCAGCGCTCAAGGTGAGGGTGGCAAACGGCTCGATGCGCGGATCGCGGCGGTGGGCCAGCACATACGAGGCGGGGCCGAGGCGGGCGATGTCCGCTCCACCCGAGACGATGGCATCGACCACGCTTTCGTAGGAGCTCGCGATCACCAGCTCCACTGGCACCCCCGCCGCCACGCTCAGGCGCTGCAGCAGCGACTGATGCTCGCGGATCATCTGTTCGGCGCTTTTGATCGGGATCACCACCAGGCGCAGGCTGCGTGGCGTACAGTCCGCCGGCGCAGCATTGCCAGGGGGGATGCCGAGCAGGTTGACCAGCAGCAACCCGGCCAGGGTTTTCAATACGCGCATGCCTTGTCCTCGACGCCGTTGAAAGGCGGGTATTCGCGCAACTGCGCCAGCGACAGCGGCCGGCTGAAGTGGTAGCCCTGGGCAATATCGCAGCCCGCCAGTTTCAGGCACACCACCTGTTCACGGGTTTCCACGCCCTCGGCCACCACTTCCAGCCCCAGGCGCTTGGCCAGGATGATGGTGGAGGACACGATCGGGCTGTCGTCATGGCTGTTGGACAGCGGCGCGATCAGCGAGCGGTCGATCTTCAGCTTGCTCAGTGGCAGTGAGTGCAGGTGGGCGAAGCCTGCGTAGCCGCGGCCAAAATCGTCCAGGCTGATACCCAGGCCGGCGTTGCGCAAGGTATGCAGGTGCGTCACTGCCGTGCCTTCGGCGTCAAGGATAGTGGTTTCGGTGATTTCCAGCTCCAGCCGATGGGGCGCGAGGCCATGCTGCAGCAACTTGCGCAGTAGCCGCGCGGCGAAGTCGGCCTGGCGCAGCTGCAGGGCGGAAACATTCACTGCCAGCCGCGTCTCCCGGCCCTGGGCATCCCAGCTGGACAACGCCTCACAGGCCAGGCGCAACACCTCCCAGCCCAGCTCGACAATGAAGCCGCTGCGTTCGGCCAGGTCGATGAAACGGTCCGGGTACAGCAGCCCGAATTCGGGGTGGTCCCAACGCACAAGCGCTTCGTAGCCCAGCACTTGCTGAGTATCCAGGCGTATCTGCGGCTGGTAGTGCAGCACGAACTGGCGCTCGGCCAAGGCGCTGCCAAAGGCCTGCTTCAGGGTGAACGCCTGAATGTCAGCCAGGTTCAGCGAGGGGTCGAAGAAGCGATACTGCGCGCGCCCGGCCTGCTTGGCCGAGTACATGGCGGCATCGGCGGTACGGATCAGGCTGTCGATGTCCTGGCCATCGCGCGGGCAGATGCTTACGCCCACACTGGGGCTGGTGTTGACCTCCTTGCCGTCCAGGGCGTAGGTGGCCGACAGCTTCTGGACCAGTTCACGAACCCAGCCATTGATCTGTTCTTCACTGCGCTCGCCGGCAAGCAACACCACGAACTCGTCGCCGCCAAAGCGCGAAGCCTCGTCGCCAGGCTCCAGCAGGCGCTGGATACGCCCGGCCACGGCCTGCAGCAGCAAGTCGCCGATCTTGTGCCCAAGCGAGTCGTTGATCGACTTGAAGCGGTCCATGTCGATGAACAGGATCGCCATCAGCCGGCGCTTGCCGCGCTGCCTGGTCAGCGCCAGGCCGGCCACTTCGACGAACTGGCGGCGGTTGTGCAGGCCGCTGAGGTGGTCGGTGGCGGCGGCGTGGCTGCTGCGCCGGTGTTCGTCCTCCAGGCGGCCGATCAATTGCTGGTTGACCTGCTGGGCATGTTCCAGCGCGCTGAAGGCCTCCTGGCGCTTGCGCAACAGGCGCAAGGTCCACAGCAGGCTGGCGAGGATCATCAGGGTCATGCTGAGGTTCAGCCAGAACTGCCGGGAATAGGCCAGGGTCGAGGCCGCCAGGATTTCATCCTGGCGCTGGCTGACCACCACGCTGAAGCCCCGTTCAGGGACGCGCCGGTACAGGCTCTGGTACGCCTCGCCAGCTGCGTATTGGGCCAGCAAGCCCGCTTCGTTGGCGCTGTTCGGTAGCTCGGGCTGCAGCGTATCGCCCGCCACCACCACGCCACTGGTGTCGATGCGCAACCGCTCCAGGCCGTCATCCTGCAGCAGCCGTACCAGGCCACTGCTGCTCAGGTCGATGTGCTGGAACAGCACCGCCAGGTAGCCGATGTCCAGCTGGACCACCAGGATATGGTCGATTTCGCGCCCGGTCAGGTCGGTCAGTGGCAGCACAAAGGGCAGGCGCCAGTCAGGCAGGGCGGCTGGCGGGCGGGCGGCTTGAACGCTGGGCAGGAAAGGTTTGAAACCATAGCGGGCAATGTGTCGCTGCAACTGCCGCAACCAGTCTTCGGGCAGCCCGCGGGCCTCGTCGGCATGGCTTGCCGACAGCAGCCGGCCTTGCCGGTCGTACAGGCTCATGCGCTTGAACACCGGGTCTTCGGCGAGTATCCGCGCCAGGCTGAAGTTGCCCTGGCGCAGCATCTTCATGTCGTCTTGGGTGACCCCGCCCACGGCCTGGGCGCGGTCGACAAGCTGGCGCAGGCTTTCGCCGACGATACTGGCCAGGTTCAGGTGCTCGGCGGCCTTGGCCGACAGCGCATCTTGCCGAGCGGCAGCTTTTTGCGTGACGTGCAGCCCCCAGAGGAAGGCCAGGGTCGCTGCACAGAGCATCAGGATCAGCAGCCGCAGAAGGCTGGCGGAGGAAAGCGAACGGCGAATCACTGCTGATAGTTCCCGACCCTGGGTGATGTTTGAAAAATACGACAGTCAGATGACAGCCTAATGACTAGTGGCCAATAGCCTCTAAGGTTTTCCCCGGTCAGCTACTGGTGTCTGCAAGCGCGCGGTTTCTTCCTCGATATAACTCATCAACGCGCTGACCTCGGCATCGCCCAGGCGCATGTTGGGCATGGCCATGCGGTTGTACTGCTCATACAGCAGCATGGCCAAGGGGTCTTTTTCGGCCAGCATCTGGTCGGGCTCTTTCAGCCAGCGGGTCAGCCAGTTGGCATCACGCTGGCGGGTCACGCCCAACAGGTCGGGGCCGATACCGGGTTGCCCGGGTTCGCTGCGGCCCAGGGTGTGGCAGGACGAGCAGCGTGTGCGGAAGATCTGCTCGCCACTGCTGGGCGGGCGTATCACGGGGGCCTGGGCATAGTCGTTGTGCATGGCGCTGGCCTGCTTCCAGTTGTGCAGGCTGTTGCCCAGGCGGTCGGCGAGGATGTACGGGCTCTCGAAGGGCGAGGCCTTCATCCAGCGGCCGGTGGCCTGGTTGCCGATGATCAGGCTCAGGTTGTGGTCCTTGGAACGGCCGTTTTCCAGGCCGTCGATCCACAGCCCAAGGCTGCGGCGCAATTTTTCGATATCGTCGGGTTCACCGGTGAGCAGCGTCCAGCCCGGGCCAATGCCGAACTTTTCGGCGTAGCGCTTGAGGGTGGCGGGGGTGTCGTTGTAGGGGTCGATGCTGATGGAATAGAGGAAGATGTCCTTGCCGATGCGGTCCCCCAGTATTTTCTGCACCTGCCGCAGGCGGGCGGTTTCCACCGGGCAGGAATCGGTGCAGCCGGTGAAGATGAAGTTGATGGCCACCACCTTGTCCTTGATCAGGTCGTCGAAGAAATGCACCTTTTCGCCGTCCTGGGTCAGCAGCGGGATGTTGGGGAAGTAGTCCGCTCCCCAGGGGGTGGCGGCTTCGTCGGCCACCGGTTGTTGCGGCTGCAATGGCCAGAATGGAAGGCTGGCGGCGAACAGCGCGAGCACCAGCAGGAAACGCCATGTGCCGGGCATGATGCGGTCCTCTTTGTGGGGATGCTGCACACAATCTTTGCAGGAGCAGCCTTGTGCTGCGAAGCGGCCATTACAGACGTGGCGGCTGCCTGCACCGGCCTCTTCGCAGCACAAGGCTGCTCCTACAGTCGTTACCATTGCCCAGCTATTTGATGCTGATCGGCACTGTCACGCTCTGGCCCAGGGTCGACTTCACGGTCACCGTTGCCGGCGTGGCCGGGCCGTTGCCGGTGGTGGTTACCGACAAGCGCCAGCGGGCACCGCTGGTGGCGGCGGTGAGTGTGGCCGTGCCCAGGTTCAGCGGCCCGGCGGTGGTTGCAGCGGTCACGCTGATGCTGTTGCCAGTGGCCACCGAGGTGGTACCGGCCAGGTCCCAGGTGTAGCGGTTGCCACTGCGTACCTGCACCGTGGCACTGGTGACCTGGATCTGGTCGACTGGCGCCGCCGGGTTCACCACGATGCTGACCGTGGCGGGCGCTACCGACTCGGCACCCTTGGCATCACGCGCCGTGTAGTTGAAGCTGGCGGTGAACGGTGTGCCTACCGTGGCCGGTGGGGTGTAGGTCACGGTAGTCCCGTCGGTGCTGGTGGTGCCCTGGCCAGAGTCCGGCTGGCTGAGGCCAGTGACGGTCAACGGCAGGTTGCCTTCCGGGTCGGTGTCGTTGGCCAGCACATTCAGGCTGACGGCCTTGCCTGCGGTAGTGGCGGCACTGTCGTTGTTGGCGACCGGTGGCTTGTTGGCCGAACTATCGTCATCGCCATCATCATTACCTTTGGTACGGAAGGTCGGCAGGCCGACCGAAGCCATGTATTCCACTCCGTCCCAGCCCGGCAGCGGGGTCGGCATCACCTGGAACTGGCCCGGATGCTCGAGGTCCCAGCGCAGCAGCATCGACGAGTCCTCGTGCTGGGTGTTGTGGCAGTGCTCCATGTAGGTGCCAGCGAACTCGCGGAAGCGGATGGCCATTTCCACTTCTTCCGACGAATCGGTATCCGGCCCGATGCGATACACATCCTTGCGCGCCCATTTTTCCCACTCTGGCGGCGCCTTGCCGTCGCGGCTCAGGATCACGCCTTCCTCGAAGTGCACATGCACCGGGTGGCTCCAGCCGTTGCCGCCGTTCTTGATTTTCCACACCTCCAAGGTCCCGTCGCCGCTGAACCCGGCATCGGTGGACTGGTTGGCCAGTTGCGGTGCTGCACTGATGCGGCGTGGGTC
>NZ_JABMCW010000022.1:0-33314 GCF_013179705.1 Pseudomonas sp. CM25
CCTGGGAATACCTCGAACAGCTGTGCCTGCGCCAGGCACAGCTGTGGGCCGAGTACCTCGACGAACTGCACAAGGCCGGAAAGTCCCGCGACCCGGCCGAAGCCGTGGTCAAACTCATGCTCTAGCGCAAGGCCTGCAAGGTTTAGAGCGCATTTTCTAAATTCATCTGTTTGAATGCCCTACAGACAGCCCAGTGACGGGCTGTCTTGCGCATTACATGAAAGTCGGGTAACCAATGGGTGTGGCAAGTTCCCTGCATCACCTTGCAGGCAGTCAGAACCCCCGCAGCACCGCTGTTCCTTATCACTGGTCACCCGAGTAGCAGTACCGGGCTCAGGACTGTGCTTCCGGCACAGGCATCCGGTACTCGTCTCAGGACAACGGAGCGTCGTAGATGAGTAACAAGAACAACGATGAGCTGCAGCGGCAGGCCTCGGAAAACACCCTGGGGCTGAACCCGGTCATCGGCATTCGCCGCAAGGACCTGTTGAGCTCGGCACGTACCGTGCTGCGCCAGGCCGTGCGCCAACCGCTGCACAGCGCCAAGCATGTGGCCCACTTCGGCCTGGAGCTGAAAAACGTACTGCTGGGCAAGTCCAGCCTGGCCCCGGAAAGCGACGACCGTCGCTTCAACGACCCGGCCTGGAGCAACAACCCGCTGTACCGCCGCTACCTGCAAACCTACCTGGCCTGGCGCAACGAACTGCAGGACTGGGTCGCCAGCAGCGACCTGTCACCCCAGGACATCAGCCGCGGCCAGTTCGTCATCAACCTGATGACCGAAGCCATGGCCCCGACCAATACCCTGTCCAACCCGGCAGCGGTCAAACGCTTCTTCGAAACGGGTGGCAAAAGCCTGCTCGATGGCCTGTCGAATCTGGCCAAGGACATGGTCAACAACGGCGGCATGCCCAGCCAGGTAAACATGGACGCCTTCGAGGTGGGCAAGAACCTGGGCACCAGCGAAGGTGCCGTGGTGTACCGCAACGACGTGCTGGAGCTGATCCAGTACAGCCCCATCACCGAGCAGGTGCATGCCCGTCCGCTGCTGGTGGTGCCACCGCAGATCAACAAGTTCTACGTGTTCGATCTCAGCCCGGAAAAAAGCCTGGCCCGCTACTGCCTGCGCTCGCAGCAGCAGACGTTCATCATCAGCTGGCGCAACCCGACCAAGGCCCAGCGCGAATGGGGCCTGTCCACCTACATCGACGCGCTCAAGGAGGCTGTCGACGCGGTGCTGGCCATTACCGGCAGCAAGGACCTGAACATGCTCGGTGCATGCTCTGGCGGCATCACCTGCACCGCGCTGGTAGGCCACTACGCCGCAATCGGTGAAAACAAGGTCAACGCCCTGACCTTGCTGGTAAGCGTGCTGGATACCACCATGGATAACCAGGTGGCGCTGTTCGTCGACGAGCAGACCCTGGAAGCCGCCAAGCGCCATTCATACCAGGCCGGCGTGCTCGAAGGCAGCGAGATGGCCAAGGTGTTCGCCTGGATGCGCCCCAACGACCTGATCTGGAACTACTGGGTCAACAACTACCTGCTCGGCAACGAGCCGCCAGTGTTCGACATCCTGTTCTGGAACAACGACACCACGCGCCTGCCGGCCGCCTTCCACGGCGACCTCATCGAAATGTTCAAAAGCAACCCGCTGACGCGCCCGGATGCACTGGAAGTGTGCGGCACCCCGATCGACCTGAAGAACGTGCACTGCGACATTTTCAGCGTTGCCGGCACCTCCGACCACATCACCCCGTGGCAGTCGTGCTACCGCTCGGCGCACCTGTTTGGCGGCAAGATCGAGTTCGTGCTGTCCAACAGCGGCCATATCCAGAGCATCCTCAACCCGCCGGGCAACCCCAAGGCACGCTTCATGACGGGTGCCGACCGCCCGGGCGACCCGGTAGCCTGGCAGGAAAACGCCACCAAGCACGCCGACTCATGGTGGCTGCACTGGCAAAGCTGGCTGGGCGAACGTGCAGGCGAGCTGAAAAAGGCACCTACCCGCCTGGGCAACCGCGCCTATGCCGCTGGCGAAGCCGCACCGGGCACCTACGTTCACGAGCGTTGAGTTGCAGCGCCGTGGCGCCCTGCTGGGCGCCACGGTGTTAACTTCACCCAAGAGTCACGCGCATGCCGCAACCCTATATCTTCAGGACCGTCGAGCTGGACAACCAGTCCATTCGCACCGCCGTCCGGCCAGGCAAGCCACACCTGACACCGTTGCTGATCTTCAACGGCATCGGAGCCAACCTGGAGCTGGTGTTTCCGTTCATCGAAGCACTGGACCCGGACCTGGAAGTCATCGCCTTCGACGTACCCGGGGTCGGCGGGTCGTCCACGCCACGCCACCCGTATCGCTTCCCCGGGCTGGCCAAGCTGACGGCACGCATGCTCGACTACCTCGACTACGGGCAGGTAAATGCCATCGGCGTGTCCTGGGGCGGCGCCCTGGCCCAGCAGTTCGCCCACGACTACCCCGAGCGCTGCAAGAAGCTGGTGCTGGCCGCCACCGCCGCCGGTGCGGTGATGGTGCCGGGCAAGCCGAAAGTGTTGTGGATGATGGCCAGCCCACGGCGCTACGTGCAGCCGTCGCACGTCATCCGCATCGCACCGATGATCTATGGCGGCGGCTTTCGGCGTGACCCCGAGCTGGCCATGCACCATGCGGCCAAGGTGCGCTCCGGCGGCAAGCTGGGCTATTACTGGCAACTGTTCGCCGGGCTTGGCTGGACCAGCATCCACTGGCTGCACAAGATCCAGCAGCCGACCCTGGTGCTGGCCGGCGACGACGACCCGCTGATCCCGCTGGTCAACATGCGCCTGCTGGCCTGGCGGATTCCCAATGCCCAGCTACACATTATCGACGACGGCCATCTGTTTCTGATCACCCGGGCCGAAGCCGTCGCCCCGATCATCATGAAGTTCCTGCAGCAAGAACGACAGCGCGCGGTCATGCACCCACGCCCGGCCTCGGGTTTGTGAGGGCGACGCAAAACCTGTGGGAGCGGCTGAAAATGGCTTAGACGAGGGAATGTTGCCATGAAAGAAAAACCGGCCAAAGGATCGACAACGCTCCCCGCCACCCACATGAACGTGCAGAACGCCATCCTCGGCCTGCGCGGCCGCGACCTGCTGTCCACCCTGCGCAATGTCGGCCGCCATGGCCTGCGCCACCCGCTGCATACCGCGCAGCATCTGCTAGCCCTCGGCGGGCAACTGGGGCGGGTAGTGCTGGGCGACACGCCGTACCAGCCAACCCCCCGTGACGCGCGCTTCAGCGACCCCACATGGAGCAGCAACCCGTTCTACCGCCGCAGTCTGCAGGCGTACCTGGCGTGGCAGAAGCAAACCCGCCAGTGGATCGAGGAAAGCCACCTGAGCGACGACGACCGGGCCCGCACGCACTTTCTGTTCAACCTGCTCAACGATGCCCTGGCCCCCAGCAACTCGCTGCTCAACCCGCTGGCCGTCAAGGAGCTATTCAATACCGGCGGCCAGAGCCTGGTGCGTGGCGTGGCGCACCTGCTTGAAGACCTGCGCCATAACGACGGCCTGCCGCGCCAGGTAGACGAGCGCGCCTTCGAGGTAGGCGGCAACCTGGCGGCAACCCCCGGCGCGGTGGTGTTTCGCAATGAGCTGCTGGAGTTGATCCAGTACAAGCCGATGAGCGAAAAGCAGCACGCACGCCCACTGCTGGTGGTGCCGCCGCAAATCAACAAGTTCTACATCTTCGACCTCAGCGCGAGCAACAGCTTCGTCCAGTACATGCTCAAGAGTGGCCTGCAGGTGTTCATGGTCAGCTGGCGCAACCCTGACCCCCGCCATCGCGAATGGGGGCTGTCGAGCTACGTACAGGCCCTGGAGGAAGCACTCAACGCCTGCCGCAGCATCAGTGGCAACCGCGACCCCAACCTGATGGGTGCCTGTGCTGGCGGCCTGACCATGGCCGCGCTGCAAGGTCACCTGCAGGCCAAGCAGCAGCTGCGTCGGGTACGCAGCGCCACCTACCTTGTCAGCCTGCTGGACAGCAAGTTCGAGAGCCCCGCCAGCCTGTTCGCCGACGAACAGACGATCGAGGCAGCCAAGCGCCGCTCGTACCAGCGTGGCGTGCTGGACGGTGGCGAGGTGGCGCGGATTTTCGCCTGGATGCGGCCCAACGACCTGATCTGGAACTATTGGGTCAACAACTACCTGCTCGGCAAGACACCACCGGCCTTCGACATCCTTTACTGGAACGCCGACAGCACGCGCCTGCCCGCCGCGCTGCATGGCGACCTGCTGGACTTCTTCAAGCTCAACCCCCTCACCTACCCGGCCGGCCTCGAAGTGTGCGGCACGCCCATCGACTTGTCGCAGGTCGACCTCGACAGCTTCACCGTTGCCGGCAGCAATGACCACATCACCCCATGGGACGCGGTGTACCGCTCGTCCCTGCTGCTGGGTGGCGAGCGCCGCTTCATCCTGGCCAACAGCGGGCATATCCAGAGCATCATCAACCCGCCCGGCAATCCCAAAGCCTACTACCTGGCCAACCCCAGGCTTTCCAGCGACCCGCGTGCGTGGTTCCACGACGCCAAGCGTAGCGAAGGCAGCTGGTGGCCATTGTGGCTGGAATGGATCACCCCACGCTCGGGCCCGCTGAAGGCACCCCGCACCGAACTGGGCAACAGCACCTACCCACCGCTGGGCCCCGCGCCAGGCACCTATGTCCTGACCCGATGAGCATGTTCACTGGATGAAGACCCGCGACCGTATCCTCGAATGCGCCCTGCAGCTGTTCAACCAGCAGGGCGAGCCGAACGTATCCACCCTGGAAATTGCCAACGAACTGGGCATCAGCCCAGGCAACCTGTATTACCACTTCCACGGCAAGGAACCCCTGGTGCTAGGGCTTTTCGAGCGCTTTGAAGAGGCGTTGATGCCCTTGCTCGATCCACCGTTGGAGGTTCACCTGGAGGCTGAGGACTACTGGCTGTTCCTGCACTTGATCGTGGAGCGCATGGCCCAGTACCGGTTTCTGTTCCAGGACCTGTCCAACCTGACTGGCCGCCTGCCGAAACTGGCCCGCGGCATGCGCAGCCTGATCAACGCACTCAAGCGCACGCTTGCGGCATTGCTGGCCAGCCTCAAGGGCCAGGGCCAGGTGGTCAGCGAGACGCAGGCGTTGGGGCAGTTGGTGGAGCAGACCACCATGACCCTGATGTTTTCGCTGGATTACCAGCGGGTGCTGGGGCGCGAAGGGGATGTGGGAATTGTGGTGTATCAGGTGATGATGCTGGTGGCGCCGCATCTGCAACCGCAGGCACGGGCGGCGGCGGAGCAGTTGGCAGTGAAGTATCTGGAGGAGTAGACCTGTCCGGGATGTATTGCCCTTGCCGACGCATTCGCGGGTGAATCGGATCGCCGCACCGCCGCTCCCACAGGCATAGCGTGGTCCTGTGGGAGCGGCGGTGCGGCGATCCGATTCACCCGCGAATAAGGCGAACGCGGTATCAGATCAGGGTACCGGTGCCGGTAGGTGCCGACGGCGTGCTGCTGGCGGGGGCCGCGGCAGGTGCCGGGGCGGCGGTCGCAGCTGGCGCAGCGCTGGCTGCTGGGGCTGCTGGCTTGGCGGCTGCCGGTTTGGCCGGCGCTTTCTTCACAGCTGGTTTCTTCGCTGCCGCTGGCTTGGCCGCTGCAGGCTTGGCTGCCGGCTTCGCAGCAGCGGTTTTGGCTGCTGGTTTTGCCGCTGCAGTTTTAGCTGCAGGTTTTGCCGCGGCAGTTTTTGCCGCTGGCTTGTCAGCTGCCGCCTTGGCCAATGGCTTGGCCGCTGCCTTGCGTGCCGCCGGCTTGGCCGCAGCCGCGCGCGACGAAACGGGCGTAACCGAAGCGCCGGTCAGTTTCTCGATCTGTTTGGTCAGGCTATCCACCTGCTGGTGCAGGGCCTTGATCTCGTTGCGGCTTGGCACACCGAGGCGCGAGATGGCGCTGTTCAGGCGCTTGTCAAAGGCCTCTTCGAGCTCACTCCACTTGCCCAGCGCACGATCTTTCACGCCCGACACACGCGAAGTGGTCGATGATTTGGCGCTGTCGGCTACCTCTTCAGCGGTTTTCTTCGCTTGCTTCTCGGCCTTCTCGCCATCCTTCACCAGCGAGTCGAACAGCTTGGGGCCGTCCTGGTCGACTTTCGAGTAGATACCCAGCCCCGCCAGCCAGATCTTGCGGGAATACTTCTCGATCCCGCCGACCCAGGAGCTGCCTTCTTTGTCGGAATTCTTCTTGCCAGCCATCCTGCTCTCCTTATGGTTTTTGCGCGACACGCTCAAGCAGCTCGTGCAGCTGTTCAAGCTTGATCGACAACGCTTCAACGTCATGTTTAGACGGAATGCCAAGGCGATTCAAGGCGCGACCGACCCGCGCGTCGAAAGCTTTTTCGATTTTATCCAGTTGAACTTCGACCTTGCCGCGTACGCGGCTGACCTCATGGGTGGCTTCGTCGATCTGGTGGTTGGCCGCATCGAGCTCTTTGTCGATGCGTTTCTTGCCACGTTTTTCTACGCCTTCACCGGCTTTCACCAGCTCCTGGAAGTAGTCCGAACCTTCCTGGCCCACCCGCGCGTAAGCGCCGATGCCAGCCAGCCAGATCTTGCGCGCGTAGCCGCGCACCTCGCCCAAGGTGCTCTGGGCGTCGTCCTTTTTCTTCACATTCACTTTGGCCATGCTCTGTACCTCATGCTCATGAGTGGAGGAGAAACCGCCCATGGAGGTTGGGCTTGAGCATAAGGTAGGGCGGGAAATTAGAATCTTCACCCTAAGCATTGCAGCCACTGATCTATCTACCGCCGCGCTGACAAGCATGCGCTCTACCGTCGCCAGCCAAACGACCGGAGCACACTGCATGTCCCACAACCCAGCGGAACCCAGGCCATCGTTCAAACGCCTGGTTGCTTCCCATTTCGCCAAACGACCAGGCCTGCGCGCTGTGGCCGCCAAAGAAGGCTTCGCCGCCCTGACCGGGCGCTATCCCTGGATACGCCAGGGTTACCCACAGCTCGATTCTCTGCAGCCCTTTTACATTCTTCGCGCAGCGTCTGCCCCATGCCCCCTGGTCGACGCACTACTGGCGTGTTTTCTAGGCGCCAGCCCCACAGTGCTGGTGCCTTCCGACCAGGTAAGCCTGGCGCCACCCACAGTTTTTCGCGCTCAGGAACAGGGGGCCGACCCGGCGACCCGGCCTGAAATCAGCTTGAGCATGACCCATCTCGACGGGGACTTCACCGACCTGCTCGGCAGGCTGATCGAGCGTTACCAACAAGCGCTGATCAGTTTCTGGACTGGGCCCAGCGATGCATCAGGGATAACGCCCCTGGAATGGTTGCAGCAGATGCTCAAGGCCGCGTTGCTCGACAATGTTCATCGTCAGGGCCTGAGTGGGGCAGACAGGTCCACCTTGTATTCGCTGATTGTCAGCAGCGGTGAAAGGCCTGCTGTGCAGGCACTGCAGGTAACATTGCAGCGCGATGGCATCACCCGTCACCAGTCACTTCCCGACCTGCTCATCATCACCGCCCCCGGGCAGCGCGTGCTCTGGTGCAGACCATCGGGCATTGTCCACAGCTACGTCAGCCTGTCGGCATTCGCCACCGCGTTACGCGATGCGCTCGCTGGCCAACAGGTGTTCCAAAGCATGTCCTGGGCATATCAGCCTGTAGAAGGTGACCCTTTCAGCTTTCAGGCCACGCAATTGCTCAACGACACGCTCCTGCGCATAGGCCAGGTGCAGGTGGCCAGCCATGACAGCGTCAGTACGCTGGAGAGCACCTTCGACAGGGTCAGCGACCCTTCGAGCTATTTCCTTGACCACGCCTACCTGGCGCCCGACCTTCCAGTGGTCGAACTGCCTGGCTGGCTGGCCCAGGCCAGTAGCACCGAGCGCCTGGACTATTACGCGGCGCTGTTGGAGCTCTCGGCCTGCCAGGCGTTGTCCCAGGGCAAATCGGCGCTGGATGATGTGCAGGACATCCATCGCTATGCAGTCGACAGGCTGCTGCAGAAAATGCCACAGAGGGCCGACGGCAAGCCCCGTTATCACCCAGATCGGGTGATGGTCACATTGTCCGTGCCGATGCAGTACTCCAGTACTGGCCTGGCCCGGCTCGAAATCAGCCGGCATGTGTCGCTCACCGAGCTGATGGTCTCGCGCCTGGACAGCGGCATAGGGGAGTCGGCCACGGGCCTCAGCGACCTGGCTGGCAACGCCCTGGCCGACAAAGACCTGGATCTGGACACTATCGCCCGGTGGATCGGTGAGCTCGACATCGGCGGCAACTACCCCGCGTACCTGGACCACGTTCTGGCCGAGGAACAGGCGACCCTGCAGCGGATACACAATTATGCCCGCGAATGGCGCAGCGGTCTGATGTTCAGTGCTCTCAAAGCCAGGATTGGCGGCAAACTGGACAGCCGCACCCACCAGACCATCAACGATTTCTGCCACGGCGACAGTGACGATCAGCGCCAACTGACCCTGGCCCCGCTCGCCTTTGCCTTCGCTCCCGGGGCCGCAAAGGACGAGGTGGCCTGCATGTTCCTGATCAAGCTGCACGCAACCGGAAACTGGATGCTATATCGCCCGCTCTACCCCGAAGACCCTGTACGGGTGTTCCCGAGCATTGCGCAGCTGATGGATTGCATTCGTACCGAGCCAGCGCTGGGCCAGAGCATGCTCGACTGGATGAGCGCAGCCGCCAGGGCCAGGTATGCCAACGGTGGCTTCAGCAAACCCCACATTCATCCTGAACTTGAATCACTGGCCTATACCTTCAGCCCCTCCACTGCCGTGGTAACCACCATCCTGAAGAAACTCGAGCAGCCCGCCAGCGCCGCGTTCAGGCCATGGCCAACCAGGCTCGATATCCACATGTTCGAAGCGCGGCTCAATGCCATGCGGCAGCTGGCCTCGCGCCAAAGCGTGTCCAATAGCCAGGAACGCTGGGCAATGCTTGTGCATTTTGCCGCCGTGCTGTTCAACACCGCTTTGACCCTATTGCGTGGACCCGCCGCCACCCTTGCGTGGCTCGTCACCAGCCTGATGGCACTGAAAAACGATATTGACGCGCTATCAAATGGCACCGTTGAACAACGAGCGATGGCCACCGCAGATCTGATCAGTAACGTGGCTATGCTGCTGATCCACACCATAGCGACACCCCGCACGCCTGAACCCCAACTGCCAGAACTCCGGCTGAACGACCCATCGCCTGAGCACAGCGGCGTGGTGCAGGTCCCAGCAGAAAAGCCTCGACCACGAGAGTGGCAGCCCGTGACCGAGCAGGTGCCCACAGCCCTGACGGTGAGGCGCTGGCACGCCAACCAGCGCCTGGGAAACCTGCCACCTGCCTTGTTGCGCACCTTGGGCAGCCTGCGTGCGCGGCACTCACTGGCAAGCGCCATCCTGGAAACCCAGGGACGGCTGCGCGGGCTGTTCAAGCTGCAGGGGCGCCATTACGTGAAGCTGCAGGACGATGCCTATGAAGTACAGGAAGAATGGAACGGCATGCGCATCATCGGCCCAGACCAGAGCCAAGGCCCCTGGAGCAGTGAATGGGGAGGCGAGCGGGACGGTTACTACATCGTCGGGCGCGAGCGCCGCAAAGGCCCATGGCTGACCCGCTGGAACGAAGAGTGGGTCATTGACCTGCACCTGCCCGGTGGCATGCCCAAAAGCGCGCGGCAGCTGGCGGCTGAAAATGATGCAGCGTTCCAGGCCGCGATCGTCGAACAGGTCGCCGACAGCAACAGCCTGGCCCGGCTTGCGGAACAGGCAGTGCGCAAACGCCTGGCGCTCGATCCGTTTGACCGCCAACTGCTGTTGTTCGAAAGCACTTACCAGTCACAACTCGGCCTGTTACGTACCGACCCCGGCAACCTGCCCGAAGACATGCAACAAAGCTATGACGCTCTTGGCACCTTGCGCTCGGAGATTCTCCTGGACCTGCAGCTGAGCGCGCGCTGTCATGAAGAGTCGGCACGGCTGATGACCCGCATGCTCCAACGCTGCGAAGCGCTCGCTGAGCCTCGGTTTGCCAAGCTTGCGCTGGTGAAGGAACAGTTCGATGCGCAGACTGGCCGTGTAGTGAAACAATCTGCACCCTGGCAGGCAGACAACCAGCGTACCCGGGGTGACCTGGCCTACAAGCTCATCAAGAACGACACTATTTTGTTCCTGAGGCTGCGCCAGCTGGCAGACCATCGCGAAATCGAGCGACAGAATGCCCTGCTTCCTTCAGGTCCACTGGACGCGCAACAGCTGCAGCAATACACCGCAGTGCGCGGCCGCTATCGCGATGTTCTCGCTATCGACCGACGTATCCTCGAGGCCAGCCTGCGCCTTGACCGCAATACCCTGGCCACCCTCAACGATGCGAAAATCCAGTTTGCGGACAAGGAAAACCAGATTCGAAAGTTGATCGAGATGCGCCCCTGTTCCTCGGTCCTGTTGCGCAGGCAGGTCATCGGCGACCTGTACCAGTTGACGTTCGACCGTGCATTGTCGACCGACGTCGATGGCGACGCGTTGCGCTTGATGCACGCCGAGCTGTTCAACGACGACTTTCGGACAGCAGCGATCAGCCATGAACTGTTGGCAGGTAGCGACCTTTCGCTTGCCGACCAGGCTGAAATCCTCAACTACGCCCTGCGCCAGTACGAGCGCGCGACAGGCATTGCCAGGTATCTGCAACTGTGGGAAGACCCGGCGCTGGACATGCCGATGCTGGACGCCTATATCGCTGAAGTCGGCGCCCTCAAGCAGGTCGCAGAAAGCAATCTGAGTACAGTATTGAGCGACAGCCAGCTACCTGACCCGCCTGCGCCGCGGCAGGTGGCTCACCGCATACGCCCGGGGCGCCGCAAGTTGATAAGGACGTCAAGAGGCAGGGCAGTACTGGGCGATGAGGTCGAGGGGTCCAGCCAAATGGCTCAGCATGATCCAGACAGCGGCCAGGTGTTGCAGGTGTACGAGCAACGGGAAGGGCTTTATGACGACACCCCTGCCCCCCAGGCCGGGCCTCGCAACTACCGGGCAATGCGTGAGCGTGCTACATCCTTGATGGGGGGAACGATACGTCTTGAGATTACCGCTCGCCAGTATGTAAGCAGCGATGAACCGAACGGTCTGGCAGACCTCATGGACGGTTTCATCGACAATCTGGACGAGCTGGCGTCCGGGCTCGGCACCAGCCACCAGGACCAAGCGATGACTGCTCGTCTAGGCGAGACCAGCGCCGCGCTGCGCACACTCAAAAACGAACTGCTGACAGTAACCTACCTGAATACTCGCCACCCCGGGAGCGATGCACTGAACTACCTGCACCGGGCAGGCAAGATCATCATCCAGCCAGGCCGGGTGAGAAAACGCCTGCGGGCCGGTGACTTCCTGGATGTCTACACGATCCGCAGGGCAGATCTGCCAGAGGAAACCCTGTGGGAGGCACATTTCCACTATGCCCGTGCAGACGCGGGCTCGCACGATTTCAGCAAAGGCCACCTGAAATTCCCCGAGCCCCTCGGGCTGAGCCGCAGCGCCCGCCTGGAAGCGGCAAGCAGTGCCACCGAGCGAGCCAACGTGTACCGGGGTGACCTCAAACTGGCACAGGTCGAGGGCGTGATACCGTTTCCTGCCTCCTGAAGCCCGATTGGCAGCGCTGCCTGCTCGGCCATCGGCAGGCAGCCCGACTCAGGCCAGGGCCTTGTCCAGCGCGCGCTCGATCTCGCCCTTGATGGTGCCGCTCATCATCGACAGCATCATGCCAAGCTTCAGTTCCACGCGAATGCTGTCATCGCCAATGTGCACGCTGCCGTTGGCGCCGCTGCGCGCCACATCGACGCGATCACCGTTCCAGGTGGCCTTCAGGTCGTATTCGCGGCTGAGTTTGTCGACCAGCGCTTCGGCCTTGGCACGGGCGGCCTCGCGGCCGAGTGAGTGTTTGCGTTCGACGCTGATCTGGGTCATGCGGGCATTCCTGAAGATGTAGACATAATTGGCATTATGCCCGCCCCTGCCCACTGGCACACCCCGCCAAGACAAATCTGCCTGTTCGCCCTAGAATGGCGGTAATTTTTTCCGGTGAAGCGATATGAACGACCAGCGCAAAGGCGAACACGCCGAACCCACCACCCATTTCGGCTACCAGGACGTCCCTGAAAGCCAGAAGGCGAAAAAAGTCGCCGAAGTATTCCACTCGGTGGCCGCCAAGTACGACCTTATGAACGATGTGCTGTCCGGCGGCATGCACCGCCTGTGGAAGCGCTTTACCATCGAGCTGTCGGGTGTGCGCAGCGGCAACCGCGTGCTCGACATCGCCGGTGGGACCGGCGACCTGGCCGCCAAGTTCTCGCGCCTTGTCGGCCCTACCGGGCAAGTGGTGCTGGCCGACATCAACGAGTCGATGCTAAAGGTTGGCCGTGACCGCCTGCTCGACCGTGGCGTGGCCGGCAACATCGAGTTCGTCCAGGCCGACGCCGAGAAGCTGCCGTTCCCGGACAACCACTTCGACTGCGTGACCATCGCCTTCGGCCTGCGCAACGTCACCCACAAGGACCAGGCCATCCGCTCGATGCTGCGCGTGCTCAAGCCCGGTGGCCGGCTGTTGATCCTGGAATTCTCCAAGCCGACCAGCAAGCTGATGTCCAAGGCCTACGATGCCTACTCGTTCGCCTTCATGCCGCTGGCCGGCAAGCTGATCACCAACGACTCCGAAAGCTACCGTTACCTGGCCGAATCGATCCGCATGCACCCTGACCAGGAAACGCTGAAGAGCATGATGGTCGAGGCCGGCTTCGACCGCGTCACCTACCACAACATGACCAGCGGCATCGTAGCCGTGCACCGGGGGATCAAACCCTGATGCTGCTGGCCGGGCTGCTCGCCAGCGTCGAACATGGCCTGAACCGGGTCTTGCGCATGGACAGCACGGCCCTGCCGCGGCTGGCTGCGCTGGAAGGCAAGGTCATAGAGATCGACTGCCGCCAACCGGCCCTGCAGGTGTTCATCCTGCCCGATGAAGAGGGCCTGATGCTCGCCGCCCACTGGCAAGGCGAGGTTGATTGCAGCCTGCGCGCCCCGGCCGGCAGCCTGGCGCAACTGGCCCTGGCCAGCGACAAGACCGCTGTGCTGCACAGCCCGCAGGTCGAACTGCACGGCGACAGCGCCGTATTGCTCGACCTGTTCGGCGTGCTGCAAGACCTGGAACTGGACTGGGAGCACGAACTGCAGCGCTGGCTCGGCCCGGTGGCCACGGCGCTGCTGGCCGGCCATGTCCGCCTGCGCGCACGCTGGACCCGTCAGGGCCTGGCGCGCTTCAGCCGCAACCTGTCCGACTACCTGGCCGAAGAGTCCCGCACCCTGGTCGGCAAGCGCGAAGCCGAAGCCGCCTTCAGCGAACTCGACACCCTGAAGCTTGATACCGAACGCCTCGAGGCGCGCCTGCAGCGCCTTTCCCGATCCCTTGATACCAGCGATAACGCATGAAGCTGCTCGCCGTCCGCCGTCTTTTTCGCATCCAGCGTGTGGTGATCCGCTACCGTCTCGATGACCTGCTGTTCGACCTGCCGCTGCCTTGGTGGCTGATGAGTCTGCGCCTGCTGATGCCATGGCGCTGGCTGCCTCGCAAACCGTCCGAGCTCAATCGCGGCGCACGCCTGCGCCTGGCGCTGCAGGACCTGGGGCCGATCTTCATCAAGTTCGGCCAGTTGCTGTCTACCCGGCGCGACCTGCTGCCCAACGACATCGCCGACGAGTTGATGCTGCTGCAGGACCGCGTACCGCCGTTCGACCCCAAGCAGGCCGTGGCGCTGATCGAGGCACAACTGGGCGCCCCGGTGGCGCAGCTGTTCAGCCGCTTCGACGTGGAGCCGCTGGCCTCGGCCTCGGTGGCCCAGGTGCATGCCGCACGCCTGAAAACCGGCGAAGAGGTGGTGGTAAAGGTGGTGCGCCCAGGCCTGAAGCCGGTAATCGCCCAGGACCTCGCCTGGCTGTTCCTGATCGCCAAGGCCGCCGAACGCGCCTCGGCCGACGCCCGCCGTCTGCACCCGGTGGAAATCGTCGGCGACTACGAAAAGACCATCTACGACGAGCTCGACCTGCTGCGCGAGGCGGCCAACGCCAGCCAGCTGCGGCGCAACTTCGAAGGCTCCGAGCTGATGTACGTGCCCCAAGTGTACTGGGACCTGTGCCGGCCCAAGGTGCTGGTCATGGAGCGCATCTACGGCGTACCGGTGACCGACATGGCGACCCTGGCCGACCAGCGCACCGACATGAAGCTGCTGGCCGAACGCGGCGTGGAGGTGTTCTTCACCCAGGTGTTCCGCGACAGTTTCTTCCATGCCGACATGCACCCCGGCAACATCTTCGTCAGCACGGTCAAACCCTGGAGCCCGCAGTACATCGCCATCGACTGCGGCATCGTCGGCAGCCTCACCTCGGAAGACCAGGACTACCTGGCGCGCAACCTGATTGCCTTCTTCAAGCGTGACTATCGCCGCGTTGCCCAGCTGCACATCGACTCGGGCTGGGTACCGGCGCACACCAAGGTCAACGAGTTCGAGGCAGCGATCCGCACTGTCTGCGAGCCGATCTTCGAAAAACCGTTAAAGGATATTTCCTTCGGCCAGGTGCTGATGCGCCTGTTCCAGACCGCGCGGCGCTTCAATATGGAAGTGCAGCCGCAGCTGGTGCTGCTGCAGAAGACCCTGCTCAACATCGAAGGCCTGGGCCGCCAGCTGTACCCCGACCTGGACCTGTGGAGTACCGCCAAGCCATTTCTCGAGCGCTGGATGCGCGAGCGCATGAGCCCCAAGGCCGTGCTGGGCAATGTCTATAGCCAGGCCGAACAGCTGCCGCATCTGGCGGGCATGGCCCGCGACCTGCTTGAGCGCCTGTCGCAACCGCACCTGCAAGACCCGCAGATGCCGGAACGGCGCCGCCAGGGCGACCGCCGGGCGCTGCGCCTGCTCGGCGCCGGCCTGCTGGGCGGGGGTGCGGTACTGGCTGCCGGCGCCGCCGAAGCCGCCAGCCTGGCCGCCCCGGCTGCCTGGCCGGCCTGGCTGATGCTGGCTGCGGGCCTTTACCTGATTGTGCGCCAATAGCCAGCCGCGCCTGCGGCTGGCACACTAGCGCAAAGGGCCCGGCACAGGAGCGGGCCCGTTTTGGAGTCGACGATGAAAGACTGGCTGGACGAGATCAAGTGGAACAGCGACGGCCTGGTACCGGCTATCGCCCAGGACCACAAGACCGGACGCGTGCTGATGATGGCCTGGATGAACCGCGAATCGCTGGCCCTGACCGCCGCCGAGCAACGCGCCATCTACTGGTCACGGTCGCGTGGCAAGCTGTGGCGCAAAGGCGAAGAATCGGGCCATGTGCAGAAACTGCACGAAATGCGCCTGGACTGCGACGCCGACGTGATCATCCTGATGGTCGAGCAACTGGGCCATATCGCCTGCCATACCGGCCGTGAAAGCTGCTTCTACCGGGTTTTCGAAAACGGCCAGTGGAACACCGTCGACCCGGTCCTGAAGGACCCGGATGCCATCTACAGCGCAGGACACTGACATGAGCGACACCCTCGACCGCCTGGCCGAAGTGCTTGAAGAACGCAAGCAAGCGGCCCCTGACAGCTCCTACGTGGCCAGCCTGTACCACAAGGGCCTGAACAAGATTCTGGAAAAACTCGGCGAAGAGTCGATCGAGACGATCATTGCCGCCAAGGATGCCGCCGTCAGCAAGGATTACAGCGATGTCATCTATGAAACCGCCGACCTGTGGTTTCATAGCCTGGTGATGCTCAGCGCACTGGGCCAGCATCCGCAAGCCGTGCTCGATGAACTGGACCGCCGCTTTGGCTTGTCCGGTCATGATGAGAAGGCCGCACGAACGCCTTCTGCCTGATGTATTTTCGGGGCGTGCTGCGCGCCCCTGTGGGAGCGGGTTCACCCGCGAAGCTTGCAACGCGATATATGGCACCGGCTGCGCCGGTGTTCGCGGGTGAACCCGCTCCCACAAGGTTTGCAATGCAGCCCGGATAGGGCCAACACACAATATTCAGGAGTACGAAATGGGTATTTTTGACTGGAAACACTGGATCGTCCTGCTGGTCGTCGTGGTCCTGGTGTTCGGCACCAAGAAGCTGAAGAACTTCGGCAGTGACCTGGGCGAATCGATCAAGGGCTTCCGCAAGGCCATGAACGAAGAAGAGAACAAGCCGGCCGAGCAAACCCCGCCGCCCGCCCAGCCTGTGCCTCCGGTGCAGAACACTGCGCAACAGGCCCAAGGGCACACCATCGATGGCCAGGCCCAACCGGTCCAAGAGCCGCAGCGGAAAGACTGACCATGTTCGGCATCAGTTTCACCGAGCTGCTGCTCGTCGGCCTGGTCGCCCTGCTGGTGCTCGGCCCCGAGCGCCTGCCGGGTGCCGCGCGCACGGCAGGGCTGTGGATCGGCCGACTCAAGCGCAGCTTCAACAGCATCAAGATGGAAGTCGAGCGCGAAATCGGCGCCGACGACATACGCCGCCAGCTGCACAACGAGCATATCCTGCAGATGGAAGAGGAAGCCAAGCGCATTCTCAACCCGATGGCCACACCTGCGCAGCCGCCCGTGACCACCGCCACCGTGCAACCCCCTGCCGGGCTCGAAGCCAGGTCGGTCGAAGCACCTGCGGCACCGGTAGCCCCTTCTGAACCGCCTGAAACGCCGCGAGCCCCATGAGCGAGAATCCGGAACACGACCAGCCAATGCCGCTGGTTTCGCACCTGACCGAACTGCGCACCCGCCTGCTGCGCTGCGTCGCGGTCATTTTCCTGATCTTTGCCGGGCTGTTCTCATTCGCCCAGCAGATCTACACCCTGGTCTCCGCGCCACTGCGTGATCACCTGCCGGCCAATGCAACGATGATCGCCACCGACGTGGCCTCGCCGTTCCTGACGCCGTTCAAGCTGACCATGATCGTGTCGCTGTTCCTGGCCATCCCGTTCATCCTCCAGCAAATCTGGGGGTTTATCGCACCTGGGCTGTACCGCCACGAAAAACGCATCGCCATACCGTTGCTGGTGTCGAGCATCCTGCTGTTCTACGCCGGCATGGCGTTCGCTTATTTCTTCGTATTCCCGCTGATGTTCAAGTTCTTCGCCGCCGCCACTCCGGCCGGTGTGTCGATGATGACCGACATCGCCAACTACCTCGACTTCGTGATGACGCTGTTCTTCGCCTTTGGCGTAGCCTTCGAAATCCCGGTGGCGGTGGTACTGCTGGTGTGGATCGGCGTGGTCGACGTGAAGTACCTGAAGAAAATCCGCCCGTACGTGATCATCGGCTGCTTCGTAGTCGGCATGGTTCTTACCCCGCCGGACATCTTCTCCCAGACCCTGCTGGCCGTGCCCATGTGGCTGCTGTTCGAGGTAGGCCTGCTGTGCGGCAGCCTGATTCGCAAGCGCAGTACCCACGACGAAACCGCCGATGACCATAACGATCAGCCGCCTGCGACCCAATCGTGAACCTGTTGCTCCTTGAAGAGGCCGACTTCGTTTCGGCCGACCGTGTCGTTCTCGCTGATCGGCGCTTCACCCACATGCAGGAAATCCATCGCGTGGCGGTGGGCGACAACCTGCGCGTGGGCCGTATCAACGGCCTGATGGGCAAGGCTACCGTGCTGCGCCTGGACAAGCACGAAGCCGAACTTGAAGTCGCCTTCGACCAGCAGCCGCCAACCAAACTGCCGCTGACCCTGGTGCTGGCTGTGCCACGGCCGAAAATGCTGCGGCGGCTGTTCCAGACCGTGGCGACCCTGGGCGTGCCGCGGCTGATCCTGCTGAACAGCTACAAGGTCGAGAAAAGCTTCTGGCAAACGCCCTTCCTGCAGCCGGAAAGCATCCGCGACAACCTTATCCTCGGCCTCGAGCAGGCGCGCGATACCGTGCTGCCTGAGGTGATCATCGAAAAGCGCTTCAAGCCCTTCGTCGAAGACCGTCTGCCGGCCATCGCCGCCGGTACTCTCGGCCTGGTAGGCCACCCCGGCCCCTACCCCGCCTGCCCGCGCGCCGTGGAACAAGCCGTGACCCTGGCCATCGGCCCCGAGGGTGGCTGGATCCCCTACGAAGTCGACCTGCTGGGCAAGGCCGGCTTGGCGCCAGTGCAGTTGGGTGATCGCATCTTGCGCGTCGAGACTGCAGTAACTGCGCTGCTTTCGCGTATTTTCTGACGTAAACGCCACTTTTTCGCCCATCAAGTTTCCCTCCCCCAGGCCGATGGCCTTGGCAACACAACAACTATTTGTGCTGCCAAGGCGCCGGGGAGTCGTACATGTATCAAGGGTTAGCCCAATCGTTGGGCAATGTGAGCGTCAATCGCAAACTGGGGCTGGGCTTCGGCTTGGTGCTGCTGCTGACCCTGGCCATCACCGTGACCGGCTGGCTGGGCATGGACAGCATCATCGATCGTGGCGACAAGCTGGGCAATATCTCGGTGATTCACCAGTACACCCAGGACTTGCGCATTGCCCGGCAACACTACGAACGCAACCGCGACAACGTGGCCGTGGCAGAGCTGGAGAAGGCCCTGAACGACCTGGAGCGGCAGATCCAGCTGATGCTAGGGCAGATCGACCAACCTGAGGATCAGCAACGCCTTCAGCAGCAGCTGGCAGCCGTACGCGAATATCGGCAAGCGTACGCCGACCTCAGCCGGTCCGCTGCCGACCCGGACGCCACGGAGCAGGCATTGCGGCGCATGGCCGACCAGGGCACGGTCTTGCTGAAAGCCAGCCAGGCGATGACTGCCTCGCAAACCGTCGTGCGCGATGAAGGTGCCGCGCGGGCCAAGAGCCTGCTCGCCATGGCTACGGTGCTGGCGCTGGCGTTGGGCCTGCTGGCAGCCTGGGCCATCACCCGGCAGATCATCATCCCGCTGCGCCAGACCTTGCGCGCCGCCGAACGCGTGGCCAATGGCGACCTGACCGAGAACCAGCTGCAGGTGCAGCGACGCGATGAACTGGGCCAGTTGCAAGCCAGCATGCAGCGCATGACCCAGGGCCTGCGCGAACTGATCGGCGGCATCGGCGATGGCGTCACCCAGATTGCCAGTGCGGCCGAACAGCTGTCGGCTGTCACCGAGCAGACCAGCGCGGGGGTCAACAACCAGAAGGTCGAGACCGATCAGGTAGCGACCGCCATGAACCAGATGACTGCCACCGTGCATGAAGTGGCACGCAATGCGGAACAGGCCTCGGAGGCCGCCCTGATGGCCGACCAGCAGGCCCGTGAAGGCGACCGGGTAGTCGGCGAGGCGGTCGCGCAGATCGAGCGCCTGGCCGGCGAAGTGGTCAACTCAAGCGAGGCGATGAACCAGCTCAAGGCCGAAAGCGACAAGATCGGCAGTGTGCTCGACGTGATCAAGTCGGTAGCGCAGCAGACCAACCTGCTTGCCCTCAACGCGGCCATCGAAGCCGCCCGCGCCGGCGAGGCTGGCCGTGGCTTTGCCGTGGTAGCCGACGAAGTGCGCAGCCTGGCCCAGCGTACCCAGCAGTCGACCGAAGAGATTGAAGAGCTGATCGCCGGCCTGCAAAGCGGCACCCAACGGGTGGCCAGCGTAATGGACAACAGCCGCCAGCTGACCGACAGCAGCGTCGAGCTGACCCGCCGTGCCGGCAGCTCGCTGGAGACGATCACCCGTACCGTATCGTCGATCCAGGCGATGAACCAGCAGATTGCCACGGCGGCGGAGGAACAGACGGCGGTAGCCGAGGAGATCAACCGCAGCGTCATGAATGTGCGGGATATCTCCGACCAGACCTCGGCGGCCAGTGAAGAGACGGCCAGTTCGAGTGTGGAGCTGGCGCGGCTAGGCACCCATTTACAGGGGTTGGTGGGGCGGTTCAGGCTCTGATCCAGCGGGACCACACGTTCCTGTAGGAGCGGCCTTGTGTCGCGATGGGGCGCATAGCGGCCCCAAGATTTCAGCTTCGCAGCCTTTATTGCCGGGGCCGCTTTGCGGCCCGTTCGCGACGCAAGGCCGCTCCTACAGCGGTCACGCCGCAAGGTAATTCTTCCTACAGTTGCAAGTGCCATTTCCTACCTGATTATCAGGTCAAGTCCTACAACTCCGCTGCCGATTGGCAAAGGTGTGATGCCAGCAATGCGCCTGCATCCCCTCTCTCAATCGCTCGGAGACTTCCCATGCTCGGCTACCTCAACCGCAAGCTCGGCAACATCAGCGTCGCTGCCAAGCTGGCCCTAGGCTTTGCCGTGGTCCTGCTGCTTACCCTGGCCACCACGATCAGCGGCTGGCGCGCGCTGGATGACGCCATTGTTCGCTCGCAGCAACTCAGCGAAATCGGCCTGATCAACGACCTGACCAAGGACCTGCGCGCGGAACGCATCACCTACCGCGTGCTCGACGACGACGCCAGCAAATCGCGGATGGGCAGTATCCTCGACCAGCTCGACAACATGCTGACCACGCTGCAACAACGCAGCAGCGTCGATGAATCGCGGCAAATGCTGACTGAAAAGCTGGCCCTGCTGCAGCGCCTGCGCGACGACTTCAGCGAACTGCAACGCAGTGTCGCCAACCGAATTGCCTTGCGCGAGGCCATGCAGGTGCAGGAGCAAAAGCTCAATGCCGTCATCGACGAACTGCAGACCCAGGCCTTGCTCAAGATGCCTGCCGACAGCCAGCAAAGTGGCGTGCTAGGCCTGATGGACACGCTCACCCGGCATGTCGACGGCGCCAATCAGCAGAGCCTGGTACCGGCCTATACCTTCACCCCCGTCGAAGACTTTGCCAAGGTCGGCGACAACGCCTTGAACGCCGCCGACAGTAGCCTTGGGCAACTGCTCAGGGGCTTGGCGCCGCTGGGCTTGCCACGCGCACTCAGTGAACAGCCGGGGGTCGAACTGGCCAAGTATCGCGCCATCCTGGACCAGTATCGTCGCGCTGCCGTGCGCGTCGAGCAGCTGCAAAACAACATGGAAAATATGGGCAACGAACTGCGCGCGGTCAGCCTGGAGCTGGGCAAACGCAAGGTCGCACAACGCGACAGCGAAGCCGTGGCTGCCCGCTCACTGCTGACCACCGTGGCGCTGCTGGCGCTGGCGGTTGGGGTGCTGGCCGCCTGGCTGATCACCTTGCAGATAACCCAGCCCTTGCGCCAGACGCTGGCCGTAGCCGCACGCATTGCCAAGGGCGACCTGACCCAGGTCGACACGGTGCAACGCCGCGACGAGATGGGCCAGTTGCAGAGCAGCATGCGCGAGATGACCTTGAGCCTGCGCGCGCTTATCGGTGGTATCGACCAGGGTGTCGGCCAGCTGTCCCAGGCCGCCACGCAGCTGGCGGCCAGCAGCGAAGACACCAAGCTGCGCATCAACCAGCAGCGCGAGGAAACCGACCAAGTGGCCACCGCCATGAACCAGATGAGCGCCACCGTGCAGGAAGTGGCGCAGAACGCCGAGCAAGCCTCGCTGGCCGCCACCAACGCTGACCAGCAGGCGCAGGTGGGTGACCAGGTGGTCGCCGAAGCCATCGGCCGCATCGAGCAACTGGCCGGGCAGATGGACCATTGCCTGGCCGCCATGCAGCACCTGGCGGGCGAGAGCCAGCGCATTGGCAGCATCCTCGATGTGATCAAGTCGGTGTCCGAGCAGACCAACCTGCTGGCCCTGAACGCGGCGATCGAAGCAGCGCGGGCGGGGGAAGCCGGGCGCGGGTTTGCCGTGGTGGCCGATGAGGTGCGCGGGTTGGCCCAGCGAACTTCGACCGCGACAGAGGAAATCGGCCAATTGATCGACAGCCTGCACAACGGTACCGACGAAGTGACCCGGCTACTGGACAGCAGCAAGAGCCTGACCGAGCAGAGCGTGGAGCTGAGCCGCAGGGCAGGCGATGCGCTGAGCCAGATCACCGACACGGTGTCGAACATCCAGGGCATGAACCAGCAGATCGCCACGGCCAGCGAAGAGCAGAGCGTGGTGGCCGAGCAGATCAACCGCAGTGTGCTGAACGTGCGGGATGTGTCTGATCAGACCAGTGCGGCCAGTGAGCAGACGGCGGCGTCGAGTGGCGAGCTGGAGCAGTTGGGGCGGGAGTTGCGGGGGATGGTAGGGCGTTTCAACATCTGAGATTGCCGGAGCTGCTCGCAGCCCAATCGCTGGCAAGCCAGCTCCCACAGGGAATGCACAATTCTCAATACTGCGGTGTGCCTGCAACAGCAACCATGTAGCTCAGTTCCCAGAGGCCGGCGCGATCCCTCTGGGGGCTGGCTTGCCGGCGAAAGGGGCGCAAAGCGCCCCCGGCCATTACAGCACCTGGCGCAGGAACGCCTGCGCACGCGGGTCTTTCGGTGCGGCAAAGAACTCCGCCGGCGGCGAATCTTCCAGCAGCTTGCCGTGGTCGAAGAACAGCACCCGGTCGGCCACTTCGCGGGCAAAGCCCATTTCGTGGGTGACGCAGACCATGGTCATGCCTTCCTGGGCCAGGGTCTTCATCACGTCCAGCACTTCGCCGACCATTTCCGGGTCCAGCGCCGAGGTCGGCTCGTCGAACAGCATCACCTTCGGGTCCATGGCCAGGGCACGGGCAATGGCTACGCGCTGCTGCTGGCCGCCGGACAGGCGCGAAGGGTATTCATTGGCCTTCTGGGCAATACCTACCTTCTCCAGCAACGCTCGGGCCTTGGCTTCGCGCTCGGCCTTGTTGCGCTTGCGCACCACCTTCTGTGCCAGGCACAGGTTTTCCAGCACGGTCATGTGCGGGAACAGGTTGAAGTGCTGGAACACCATGCCGACTTCGCGGCGGTAGGCGTTGATGTCGGTTTTCGGGTCGGCCAGCTGCAAGCCGTCGATGGCCACGTGGCCTTCGTCGAAGTGCTCCAGGCCGTTGAGGCAGCGCAGGAAGGTCGACTTGCCTGAACCCGACGGGCCCAGCACCACCACCACTTCGGCCTTGGCCACGCGGGTGGTGACGTTGTCTACCGCACGCACCACCTGGCCGCGGGTATCGAAGATCTTTACCAGGTCACGAACTTCAATCACTTTGCGCAAGCCTCCGCTCAAGCCGGCTGGCAATGTGCGACAGCGGCAGGTTGATCAGCAGGTACAGGCCTGCCACGCAGAACCAGATCTCGAAGGTCGAGAACGAGGTGGTGATGGCCTCGCGGCCGCTCTTGGTCAGCTCGGTGATGGCGATCACCGACACCAGCGACGTGTCCTTGACCAGGCTGATGAACTGCCCAGCCAGCGGTGGCAGCACGCGCTTGAACGCCTGCGGCAGGATCACGTGGCGCATCGACTGGCTGGTGTTCAGCCCCAGCGAGCGGGCTGCTTCGTTCTGGCCCTTGGCGATCGACTGCACGCCGGCACGGACGATTTCCGCCACGTAGGCGCCGGTGAACAGCGCCAGCGCCGCTACCCCGGCGAACTCGCGGGACAGATTGAGCACGGTGCCGATAAAGAAGTAGAAGATGAAGATCTGCACCAGCAGCGGCGTGCCGCGCACCAGCTCGACATAGACGGTGGACAGGTCACGCAGGGTCGGGTTGTTCGACAACCGGCACAACCCGGCGAACAGGCCGATCAGCAGGCCCAGCGCGCCGGACACTACCGAAATCCACAGCGTGGTCCACAGGCCCCAGGCCAGCGGGCCCGCGGCCCAATGCCGGGTTACGCCGATCGCGTCGCCTTCGGCAACATCGTCGCCGCGGCTCAGTTGCAGGCTGTCCTTGGCCACCTCAAGCACTTGCTCGGCGCCGCTGTCGTCCTTCAGCGTGACACGGGCGTTATCGCCGGAGATGACGATTTCCTGCACGGTACCGTAACCGG
Organism: Pseudomonas sp. CM25; assembly: GCF_013179705.1. Lineage (NCBI taxonomy): Bacteria > Pseudomonadati > Pseudomonadota > Gammaproteobacteria > Pseudomonadales > Pseudomonadaceae > Pseudomonas > Pseudomonas sp. CM25. Next base: position 23,857 of record NZ_JABMCW010000022.1, read on the forward strand.
CGGCGCGCTGCGTATCCTCGGCCTTGTAGGCGAAATACTGGGGTACGCGGTTCCAGCGCCACTCGTAGGAAATCATCGAGGTAGCCATGTACAGGCTGATCGCCAGGCCCACCAGGACCAGGGCGGTCAGCCCATGCCAAGGCCACTGGGCTTTCTTGTGTTTGATCACGTGGGGTACTTCCGTAAATGCGAACGCGCAGGGTTTGCCTGCGCGTCGGGGTCATAAAGCCGGCTTGTGGCCTGGGCTTTATTCCATTTCCTTTAGCCAGTCCTTGTTCTTGAACCACTTGTCGTGGATACGATCGTAGGTCCCGTCATGCTTGATCTGGTGCAGGAAGTTGTTGATGAAGTTGATGCTGTCGTAGTCGCCTTTCTTCAGGCCGAAGGCCAGCGGCTCGTAGGTGAAGGGTTCTTCGAGGAACAGCAGCTTGCCGGCCCCGGCCTTCTCCACTGCCACAACGTTGTACGGGGCGTCATAGACAAAGGCGTCAGCCTTGCCGTTGACCACATCCATCACCGCCTCTTGCTCGTTGTCGTAGCCATGGTACTGGGCCTTGCCGATCAGCTTCTTGGAAACCATCTCGCCGGTGGTGCCGAGCTTGGAGGTGAGGCGGTACTTCTCGTTGTTCAGGTCCTTGTACGACTTGATCTCGCCGGCCAGTTCCTTGCGGATCAGCAGGGTCTGGCCAACCACGATGAAGGGCTCGCTGAAGTTCAGGCGCAGGTTGCGTTCCTGGGTCAGGGTCATGCCGCTGCCGATCATGTCGAACTTGTCAGTCAGCAGGGCCGGGATGATGCCGTCATAGGCGGTGGAAACGGCCTCGAACTTCACGCCCATGGACTTGGCCATGGCCTTGAGGATATCGACCTCGAAGCCGATGATCTCGCCACGCTTGTTGGTCATCTGGAACGGCATGTAGGTCGGGTCCATGCCCACCCGCAAGGTGCCGCGCTTGACCGCGTCATCGATGGCGCCCGCCTGGGCTGCCGTGACTGCGACCAGGGCGGTAACACCGACCAGCAGCCGCGAAAGGTATTTCTTGATCATCACCAAGTCCCCTAGCAAGAAAAGTAGCGAATCTTATTGTTGGCACGGCCGTACTGGCCGATGTGGCATATCGGGGAGGGATGCTAACGCATGGCGGCCCGGGGACCTAGAGTTGGGGGGGACTTTGTTGGCCAAAATAGGGGGGGGCCCTAAAAGCTTCGCGGGTGAACCCGCTCCCACAAGGTACTGAACAGCCCCTGCGGGAGCGGGTTCACCCGCGAATAGGCCCTGTCAGGCGCCGACGAGTGCCGGCTGGCCTTCATTCTCCGGGTGCAACGGCAACAGCGGCGAATGCGGGTCGTTCTTGATAGAAGCACGCCACACATCGATCCACGCCGCATTATGCTCGGCCCATACTTGCTCATGCAAGCGGGTCAGTGCCACCGGGTCGCTGAGCAGGGCCAGGCGGGTATTGAGGTCCAGCCCTTTCGGCCCGACCTCCATTGCCTTGGCCACGCGCTCGGCACGCAGTGCCTCGATCGGCGCCGCCTGGCCGTGCCGGGCAGTGGCCATGGCGCAGGCCAGGGCGTTCTGCCGTGGGTCGACCACCGCCCGCACGAAGCCGTCATGCAGGGCATGCCAGCGGTTCTCGTGGGTGTACTGGTCAGTGGCCAGCAGCTCTTGCGGGGTGGCGTATTCCTCGGGGATGAGGAACAGCTTCTCGTCCTTGGCCGCCAGGCCCAGGCGGGTGCGGCTGGAAATCACCGAAACCGGGATCGACAGCACCAGCGAACCGACGATCGGCGCCAGCCACCACAGGAAGCTCGGGTTCAGCCAGGCCACCAGCGATGCCCAGGCAATGCCCAGCAGGGTCTGCGGGCCATGGCGGCGCACGGCTTCGCTCCACGGCGTGGAGTCGTCGTCACGCTGGGGCGAGTTCCAGGTCGCAGCCCAGCCGAGGAACGCGGCCAGCACGAAGCGGGTGTGGAAGATCATGCGCACCGGTGCCAGCAGCATGGAGAACAGCATCTCCATCAGCATCGACAGGGTGACCTTGATCCGCCCACCAAACTCGGTGGCGCCCTTGGCCCAGATCAGGATGACGCTGAGCAGCTTGGGCAGGAAGAGCAGCACGATGGTGGTGGAGAACAGCGCCACGGCCTTTTCCGGGTGCCACTGCGGCCACAGCGGGTACAGCTGGTACGGTTCGATGAAATACTGCGGTTCCATCAGGGTGTTGGTCGCCAGCAGCGCCGTCGACAGCACCAGGAACAGGAACCACAGCGGCGCCGACAGGTACGACATCACCCCGGTCAGGAACACCGCGCGATGCACCGGGTGCATGCCCTTGACCAGGAACAGGCGGAAGTTCATCAGGTTGCCGTGGCACCAGCGGCGGTCACGCTTGAGCTCGTCCAGCAGGTTGGGCGGCAGCTCTTCGTAACTGCCTGGCAGGTCGTAGGCGATCCACACTCCCCAGCCGGCACGGCGCATCAGCGCAGCTTCGACGAAGTCGTGGGAAAGAATTGCCCCGGCAAACGCGCCCTTGCCCGGCAACGGCGCCAGCGCGCAGTGCTCGATGAAGGGTTTCATGCGGATGATCGCGTTGTGGCCCCAGTAGTGCGATTCGCCCAGCTGCCAGAAGTGCAGGCCGGCGGTGAACAGCGGGCCGTACACGCGGGTGGCAAACTGCTGCATGCGCGCATACAGGGTGTCCATGCCCGAGGCTCTCGGGCCGGTCTGGATGATGCCGGCGTCCGGGTTGGCCTCCATCAGGCGCACCAGGCTGCTCAGGCACTCGCCGCTCATGACGCTGTCGGCGTCGAGCACGACCATGTACTTGTAATCGCCACCCCAGCGACGGCAGAAGTCGTCGAGGTTGCCACTCTTGCGCTTCACCCGGCGCCGGCGGCGACGGTAGAAGATGCGGCCGAAGCCCTTGGTCTCGCGGCACACGTCCAGCCAGGCTTGTTGCTCGGCCACGGCGATGTCGGTGTCATTGGTGTCGCTGAGCACGAAGAAGTCAAAACGGTCGAGGTTGCCGCTGGCGGCTACCGATTCGAACGTTGCACGCAGGCCGGCGAACACGCGCGGCACGTCTTCGTTGCAGATCGGCATCACCAGCGCGGTACGCGCCTCGGGTGCAATCGGCTCATTGCCAGCACTGCTGCCCGAAATCTTGTACTTGTCGCGCCCGGTGAGCAGCTCGAGGAAGCCCATCAGCGCGGTCCAGAAGCCCGCCGACACCCAGCAGAAGAGGATGCCGAAGAGAATCAGGATGGATGTCTGCAGGGCATACGGCCACACCTGCACCACCGTGTCCCACAGCGACTGGCTGAGGATTTCGTCGAGGTCGACGAACGACCAGCCCTGGTACGGCAGGATGCCCTTCATGTACCAGCCAGCGATGATGGTCTGGCCGATCATCAGGGTCAGCAGGATGTAACGGCGGATCGAACCGACCGTACGCCAGCGTGCCGGCGGCAGCTCGCGCTTGGGCGGCTGCGGCGCATTCGGGCGACCGGTCATGCGCCGCCACATGCGGATCAGCACGTTGGTCCGCCAAGGCTCTGGCACGACCTTGGTGCGGTTGATCGGCGGGGCGATCTTCAGGCACAGGCGGCCGCTGCCATCGACGCCGAGCATTTCGGCGTCTTCCAGTTCGGCGGCACTGCCAACGGTCAGGCGTGAGCCGACCGAGGCCTGCACCGCCTCGGCGGAATCGGCGGCCGGGTTGGCCGCCAGGCGTTGGTGCAGCTCACTGAACGAGGTGCAGCTGGCAAGTTCCGCCCGTTGCTCGTCGCTCAATGGTAGGTGGGCCAGGTACTCGCCAAGCGGTACCGGCCTTGCGCTTGAGTTACTCATCGGCAGGCAACTGATAGCTCCAGGTCTCGGTCAGCACCTTCTCGGTGGTGGCCGGGGCCCCGTTGGTGGGCGCCGCATCGGCGGCAGGTTGGTCAGCCTTGGCAGGTTGCTCGGCCTTGACCGCTTTTTCGGCCTTGGCATGCTTGGCTGCGGCCTTGTCCTGCTTGGTGTCCTGGGAAGGCTTGGCGGGCTCGACCGGTACGTCGCGCACCAGCGAGGCACGCATTTCGGTCGACTTGTTGGCTTCCTTGACCTTCAAGCGCAGGGTCAGGCGCCAGCCCTTGGTCTCAGGGTTATAGCGCAGATTGTTCTCGACCACCTCGGCGTTGTCGCCCACGCTGATCAGGCTGCGCACTGCGGTGTCTTCCGGCAGGGCGGCCAGGGCCGGGCCTGCGAAATCGACCAGGAAGGCCACGCTGCCGTCTGGCTGACGGATCAGGTTGGACTGCTTGACGTCGCCGGTGGAGCGCAGGGTCTGCTTGACCGAGCCCAGTTCAGCCGCCTGGAACTTCGCTTCATCAATGGTGAAGTGCAGGCGGTAGGCGTACTCGAACGGCTTGCCTGGCTCAGGCAGTTTTTCCGGGCTCCAGAAGGCAACGATATTGTCGTTGGTTTCGTCCGCAGTCGGGATCTCTACCAGATCGACGGTGCCTTTGCCCCAGTCACCCTTTGGCTCGATCCAGGCGCTTGGACGCTTCTGGTAGTTGTCGTCGAGGTCTTCATAGTCGCTGAAGGCGCGCTGACGCTGCATCAGGCCGAAACCGCGCGGGTTTTCAACGCTGAAGTTGCTCACCGCCAGGTGTTTCGGGTTGTTCAGCGGACGCCACAGCCACTCGCCGTTGTCGGCATGAATCGACAGGCCTTCGGAATCGTGCAGGGCCGGACGATAGTTGAGGACCTTGGATGGCTGGTTGGGGCCGAACAGGTACATGCTGGTCAACGGCGCAATGCCCAGGCGGCTGACCTGGTCACGCAGGAACACGCGGGACTGCACGTCGACCACAGTGTCGTTGCCCGGGCGCAGGGTCAGCTTGTAGGCGCCGGTAGAACGCGGCGAGTCCAGCAGGGCGTAGATCACCAGGTGCTTGTCGGCCGGTTTGGGCTTCTCGACCCAGAACTCGGTAAAGCGCGGGAATTCTTCGCCCGACGGCAGTGCGGTGTCGATGGCCAGGCCACGCGCCGACAAACCGTAGACATGGCCCTTGCCGACCACGCGGAAATAGCTGGCGCCAAGCAGGGTCATGATCTCGTCCTGCTTGTCGGCCTTGTTGATCGGGTAAAGCACGCGGAAACCGGCGTAACCCAGGTTCTTGGTGGTTTCCGGGTCGTGCGGCACGTCACCGAACTCGAAACGGCTCGGGTCGTACTTGATTTCCTCGACCGTGGTGGCCGTGACCTCGTTGATTTTCACCGGGGTGTCGAAGTGCATGCCCTGGTGATAGAACGACAGCTTGAATGGGGTCTTGTCCTTGGCCCACTCGGCCTTTTCCTGCAGGAAATGAATTTTCTGGTAATCCGCGAACTTCATGTCGCGGAATACTGCCGGCAGGTTGCTTTTTGGTGCGTCGTACTTCTGGCCGGCCAGATCCTTTGCCTTGGCTGCAACATCGTCAAGATTGAATGCCCACAGCTGGCCCGCGCTCATCAGGCCGACCAGAGCCACGCTGGCCATCAGGGCCTTGCGCAGGCGGATGCCGGGGATTCTTGATGCTTTTTGGGGACTAACAATCACGAGCAACCCTCGCCGAAAACAGATCATGAAACCAACGGCCAGCGACAAATGCCGGGTTGGCGAGCACTGTTCGGACCCCGTGAGGGCGTAATGATTCCCCAAACGGATCCAGACAATGCTCGAGTCAGAGTGAAACGAACCTGCGAACGCAGGCCCATGCAGCGCGCGATTATCCAGCAGGTCGCGTGACAACGCATCAGGCTGGAACAACTATTTATCGTACAAAACCCCTTGTTTGCCCATAAACAAAGGGTTTTTGACCTCATATTTGTAACAAGAATGTCACTGGGCCATCATTGACCAGGTGCACCTGCATGTCCGCGCCGAATCGCCCGCTCGCCACATCGGCGTGCTTGCCTTTGGCCTGCTGCAAAAGATAGTCGAACAATTCGGCGCCCAGGGCCGGCGGCGCTGCCGTCGAGAAGCTCGGGCGCATGCCGTTGCGGGTATCCGCTGCCAAGGTGAATTGCGACACCAGCAGCAACCCACCCCCGACATCCTTGAGCGACAGGTTCATCTTGCCCTGCTCGTCGCTGAACACACGGTAGTTCAACAGCTTGTGCAGTAGCTTGTCGGCCAGCTCAGGGGAATCTTCAGGCTCGACCGCGACCAGCACCAGCAAACCCTGGTCGATGGCGCCGACCACCTCCCCCGCAACTTCGACACGCGCACCGCGCACACGCTGCAGCAGCGCCCTCATGCTTCTTCCAGGGGCAGGTCGAGCAGGCGCCGGGCCATCTGGTCGGCCGCACGCACCAGGGCATCGGTGATGCCAGGCTCGGAGGCGGCGTGGCCGGCGTCACGAATGACCTTCAACTCACTGTTGGGCCACGCCTGGTGCAGCGCCCAGGCATTGTCCAGCGGGCAGATCACGTCGTAACGGCCATGCACGATCACTGCAGGCAAATGGGCGATTTTCGGCAGGTCGCGGATCAGCTGGTCCGGCTCGAGGAACGCGTTGTTCATGAAATAGTGGCATTCGATGCGGGCAATCGACAGCGCGCGCTGCGGCTCGGAGAAGCGGTCGACCACCAGCGGGTTGGGGCGCAGGGTGGCAGTGCGGCCCTCCCAGGTGGACCAGGCCTTGGCGGCATGCATCTGGGCGATCTGGTCGTTGCCGGTGAGGCGCTTGTGGAATGCCTTGACCAGGTCGCCGCGCTCTTCCGGCGGGATCGGCGCAATGTAGTCTTGCCAGTAATCGGGGAACAGGCGACTGGCGCCCTCCTGATAGAACCACTCGATTTCCTGCGGGCGGCACAGGAAGATGCCGCGCAGGATCAGGCCGTGCACGCGCTCGGGGTGGGTCTGGGCATACGCCAGGGCCAGGGTCGAGCCCCACGAGCCGCCGAACAGTACCCATTTGTCGATGCCCAAGTGCTCACGGATACGCTCGAGGTCTTCGACCAGGTGCCAGGTGGTGTTGTTCTCCAGGCTCGCATGCGGCGTGGAGCGGCCACAGCCGCGCTGGTCGAAGGTGATGATGCGGTACAGGTTGGGATCGAAATAGCACCGGCTCTGGGCGTCGCAACCGGCCCCCGGGCCACCGTGGATGAACACCACCGGCAGACCTTCTGGCGAGCCGCTTTCGTCGACATACAGCACATGCGGCGCTTCCACGGCCAGATCGTGCCGGGCGTAGGGTTTGATCTGCGGGTACAGGGTCTGCATTGCGCACTCCGTGTGAGGTTTATTCAGCCGTGGGCCATCATAAACCTGAATTGCAGCAAGAGCATGCCCCCCGTGGTGAGTTCATGTGCCGAGCAGTCAACAGCGCTACCCCGGCGCTCGACCGGGCCTTCGCCGAAGCCGGGCTGAAGGCCTATGCCGAGGCGAATGCCAAGGGTCAGACGCCGTAGCGCTGCTTCCCCCAGGCCAAGGTTTCCTCAAGCAAGTGGCGCAACACCTGGCGGGTAGGTTGGGCCAGGTCGTCGCGGTAGGCGAAGGGCTCGACCTCATTCATGTAGGTACTCTGCGCCAGCTCCAGTTGCACCGCATGAATATGCTGAGCGGGGTCGCCGTAGTGGCGGGTGATGTGCCCGCCCTTGAAACGGCCATTGAGCACATGGCTGTAGTTCTGCGCCTGGGCACACACGTCCTCCAGTCGCTCGGCAAGCGCCGGATCGCAGCTGGCGCCGTTGAACGTGCCCAGGTTGAAGTCCGGCAGCGTGCCATCGAACAGATGCGGGATGTGCGAACGGATCGAGTGGGCGTCCCACAGCAGCGCATAGCCAAACTGCTCACGCAGTCGAATCAGCTCATTGCGAAGCGTGTCGTGGTACGGGCGCCAGATCTGCTCAAGGTATTGCTTGCGCTGCTCGGTCGTCGGCTCCAGGCCTGCCTTGAACAGCGGCTCGCCCTCGAACAGTGTGGCCGGGTACAGGCCGGTGGTAGCGCCGGCGTACAGCGGCGTGTCGTCATCCGGGCGGTTGAGGTCGATGACGAAGCGCGAATACTCCGCCGCCACCACGCTGGCCCCCATCTCTTGAGCAAAGTCATACAGCTGCGGGATGTGCCAGTCGGTATCCGGCAAGCTGCGCGCCTGCTCGACCAGCCCGTCGCGAACGGCGTCGGTCAGGTTCAGCCCGGCATGGGGCATGCTGATCAACAGCGGCAGGCTGCCTTGGTGAAAACTCAGTACCTTGTCCATCTCGCCTCGCTCAGTTGGAGATTTCGTGGCCCTTGCGCACCACGCGCTTGGGCAGGTCGCCGCCCAGCCAGTAGGCCAGGTCGGCAGGGCGTTCGATTTGCCAGGCGACGAAGTCGGCCACCTTGCCCGCTTCCAGCGAGCCGTGGCTCTCGCCCAGGCCTAGCGCCGTGGCGGCGTGTACCGTGACACCGGCCAGTGCTTCTTCTGGCGTCATGCGAAAACACGTGCAGCCCATGTTCAACATCAGCCGCAGCGACAACCCTGGCGAGGTGCCGGGGTTGAGGTCGCTGGCCAGGGCAATCTTCACCCCGTGGCGGCGCAGGGCGTCCATCGGCGGCAGCTGAGTTTCGCGCAAGAAGTAGAAGGCCCCCGGCAGCAGCACGGCGACAGTGCCGGCTGCAGCCATGGCGATGGCGTCTTCTTCGGTCATGAATTCCAGGTGGTCAGCCGACAGCGCCTGGTAGCGCGCCGCCAGGCTTGACCCGTGCAACGACGACAGCTGTTCGGCGTGCAGCTTGACCGGCAGGCCCAGCTCGCGCGCCTTGATGAACAGTCGCTCGACCTGGGCCGGGGAGAACGCCAGGTGTTCGCAGAACGCATCCACCGCATCCACCAGGCCTTCTGCGGCCAGGGCCGGCAGCATTTCGTCGCAGATGTGCGCGATGTAGTCGTCGGCGCGGCCAGCGTACTCCGGTGGCAAGGCATGCGCGGCCAGGCAGGTGGCACGCACCGCCAGCGGCAGCTCGTCGGCCAGGCGCCGGGCCACGCGCAGCATCTTGCGCTCGTTGGCCAGGTCCAGGCCGTAGCCGGACTTGATCTCGATGGTGGTCACGCCATCGCGCATCAATGCCTGAACCCGCTGCCGGGCACTGGCAAACAGCTCGTCCTCGCTGGCCGCACGGGTGGCCCGCACGGTGCTGGCGATGCCACCACCCTGGGCGGCAATTTCGGCGTAGCTCACGCCTTGCAGGCGCTGCTCGAACTCGCCGCTGCGGTTACCACCAAACACCGCATGGGTGTGGCAGTCGATCAGCCCCGGGGTGACCCAGGCGCCGCCCAGGTCAACGGTGCGCTCGGCATCGACCGGCGCCAGCTCGGCCCGTGGGCCGATCCACTCGATCAGCCCGGCATTGGTCACGATGGCCGCGTCCTCGATGCTCGAGTAGCGGCCCTCGGCCATGGTTGCCACATGGCAATGCTGCCAGAGGGTTCTCATGCACAATCTC